>CANQSE010000088.1 GCA_947626405.1 uncultured Acetatifactor sp.
TAGTGGAGTGTACGGCAGTTTCGGAAAGAGACAGGGAAGTGATTTTCCTGTACGGAAGCGAAAAAAAGATCTGCCGGCTTGAGACCGGCAGACCGTGTCGCATTTATTGATTTTATGACCGTTCGGGCATGACCACACGGATGTGGACATCCTCAAGCTGCCTGGGTTCGACTTCCGTGGGCGCGCCCATCATCACGTCCTGAGCGTTTTTGTTCATAGGGAACGGTATGATCTCCCGTATGCTTTCCTCTCCGGCGATCAGCATCACCATGCGGTCTACGCCCGGAGCGATGCCGGCGTGCGGGGGAGCGCCGTAGCAGAAGGCGTTATACATGGCGGGGAATTTAGCCTTTACATCTTCCTCGCCAAGCCCTACAAGCTTGAAGGCCTTTATCATAATTTCAGGGTCATGGTTTCTCACGGCTCCTGAGGACAGCTCCACGCCGTTGCACACCAGGTCAAACTGATAGGCGAGTATGCTCAACGGGTCCTGTTCGTCCAGGGCCTTTGCGCCGCCCTGCGGCATGGAGAAGGGATTGTGGCAAAATTCCAGCTCTCCTGATTCCTCCCCGATCTCGTACATAGGGAAATCAACGATCCAGCAGAACATATAACAGTCATCTTTTTTGTGCGCGGGACACAAATCGCCAAGCATTTTTCTGAGAACTCCGGCGGTCTTCTGCGCCTTCTGTTTTTTGTCCGCAGCAACGCCTACAAAGTCTCCGGGCTTGAGCCCGAGCGCTTCAACTACCCTGTCTCTGCGTTCCGTAAGGAATTTGGATATACCTCCGACAAGCTGGCCTGTCTCGTCGAGCCGGAACCAGTAAACCTTGCCGCCGCTCTGGACCTCCACGTCCGCGCACAGCTTGTCTATCGCTTTTCTCGTGCCGTCAAAACCTGAAACCGCCACCGCTTTTACTGTCTGACCATCAAAGGGCGCGAAGCCGCAATCCGCCATACAGTCCGTGGCGTCCTGAACTATCAGATCAATGCGAAGGTCGGGCTTATCGGTGCCGTATTTTTCCAGCGCGTCAGTATATGAAAGCCTCTGGAACGGCATCGGAATGTCGCCGTGGTAGATGCCGTATTTTGAAAAAATGGGCGGAAGCACATCCTCCAGAATTTGAAACACATCATCCTGGCTTGCAAATGCCATTTCCATATCAAGCTGATAAAATTCGCCCGGAGAGCGATCCGCTCTGGCATCCTCATCCCTGAAGCACGGTGCGATCTGAAAATAGCGATCGAATCCCGATGCCATCAGAAGCTGCTTAAACTGCTGTGGAGCCTGGGGCAGCGCATAAAACTTTCCGGGATGGTTACGGGACGGTACAAGATAATCCCTTGCGCCTTCAGGAGAAGAACACGTCAGGATAGGAGTTGTGATCTCCATAAAATCATGCGCCATCATGCTGGCGCGAAGCTCGGAGACAATTTTACTCCTTAAGATTATCCGCTCCTTGACGGCAGGATTGCGCAGATCAAGATAGCGGTACTTTAAACGCGTATTTTCATCCGCTTCCTTTGAGCGCGATATCTGGAAAGGGAGCTCGTTGTAACGGCACCTTCCCAACAGCTCTATCTTTGTCGGAACAACTTCGATTTCTCCGGTGGCGATGGTGTCAGTCTTATTGGAGCGTTCTCTGACCGTTCCGCTGACGGAGATCGTTGATTCGTAATTGAGCTCCTCCACCTGCGCCATCATTTCCTCGGTTTCAATGACTACCTGCGTCACACCGTAAAAGTCCCTTAAAATCAGAAATCCCAGATTCTTGCTTACCTTGCGGAGGTTGTCGTACCAACCTGCCAACGTAACCCGGGCGCCCGCATCGCTTAAGCGGAGTTCGCCGCAGGTATGTGTTCTTCCCTGCATTTTTCTATTGTCCTTTCCGAATTTGATGGCCGCCGGAACCGCAGCCACGTAACCATTGTACTATCGGGCAAAACGAAAGTCAAGGAGCGATCAGGGAGTGAGAGGGATTTGTTTGTGTCGGTTGCAACAGTTTAGTCGAAGGCTGAACTGTTGCCAGATAATAAAAAACAAAATTATCTGGGATTGACATATTAGCGGGGCTTGCGTATAATAATAGTAACAGGCAGGCAACTGTCTTGAAAAGTAGTCCGTTCCCGGTCATGCGGAAAACAAACAGACCGTGAAAACGTGGTTCGCTCCCGGTCACGCGAATAACAAATAGACCGTGGAAAAGTTTTTAAGCCTCTTGCCCCATAGCAAGGGGCTTAAATTTTACAAGGAGAAAAGCTGTTCATGGAGATTTTAACGGGAAGTCTGTATTTTGTATCTGATGATTTTTTTGCAAAGGTTCAGGATCCTTATTTGAAAATTAATTACGAACATACAAAACGCCCTCATTATTTTGCTTTTAAGGACAGCCGTACTGATCTGTGCTGGCTAGTTCCCTGCAGCTCAAAAACAGAAAAATTTGAATGTCTGATACAAAAGAAAAAAGAACAGCACAAGCCGACAGATACGATCAAGATTGTAAAAATTTTCGATCGGAAAACAGCGCTTCTCTTTCAGGATATGTTTCCGGTTACGGCAGGATATATAGACGGTCAGTATATTAAGGGCGGTCAGCCTGTGAGAATTTCAGACCCAAGGCTGATACAGGAATTGGAAAAGAACGCGCGCAAAATAATCAAGTTGTTACATAGAGGAATACGCTTTACCCCAACACAGCCAGATATAATCAGAATTGAAAAAATTATGTTGGAAGAATTGTTATAATTAAATTAATGCCAAACGTTACCAATATTCCGATGGCGGATGGGGAAAACTACTGATGTTCCGCCGTCGATTACACATTTTTAAAAAAGGAGTAATTGCTGTGAGAAAAGAAAGTATTGCAATACCGGCCGTACTGAAAGTGGGAAAGGGGACTCTTAGCGGGCTTGGGAAGTATCTTAAGGAAGCAGGATTTGAACAGGTCGTTATCTATTTCGGGAACGGCCTGATCGATCTTTTCGGCTTTAAGGTCATGGAGTCGTTAAAGGAGTCCGGTATATCTCTTTTAGAGTACAGAGAGCTTGACACGGTGGACATCGACGATATCATAAGCCTTGCGCTCGAGCTTCCCAACAGGACCCAGGCTGTCGTTTCCATCGGCGGAGGAAAGGTTATCGACGCGGGAAAGTACGCCGCTTTTTTAAAGAACCTGCCGTTTATCAGCGTGCCTACCTCAAGCTCAAGCGACGGATTCTCAAGCGCCAGCGCTTCCCTTACCGTGCACGGAAGGAGAAATTCCATGCCCGCTAAGCTTGCGTACGGAATTGTGGTTGATACTGAAGTGATCCGCACGGCCCCTGAAAAATTTATCTATTCCGGAATAGGCGATATGCTTTCAAAAATAACGGCCATCTATGACTGGATATACGAGACTGAATGTGGCTGCGGAGAGCTTAACGATTTTGCGGTGATGATTGCAAAGAAAGCGGTAAACAGCTTTGTCAGGACGCCATATGACAATATTCAGGACGAGGTTTTCCTGAAGGAGCTGGTGGATTCTCTTGCAATGAGCGGCATTGCAAACGAGATAGCGGGAAGCAGCGCGCCCACCAGCGGAAGCGAGCATCTGATTTCACATGCGCTTGATAAATTTCTGGATGAGCCTCAGCTCCACGGCATACAGGTCGGAATCGCGACATATCTGATGAGCAGAGTGCAGGAACACAGGTATGTCCGCATTAACAAAGTGCTGACGGATACGGGTTTCTGGAAATACACGGCATCGCTTGGCATGAGGAAGGACGACTTTATAAAGGCAATCGACATGGCGCCATCCGTTAAGCCGCACAGACATACGTACCTGCATGAGGAGAAGTACCGGAATAAGGCGAAGGAGCTTGTTCTTACAGATCCGGTGCTTGATAAGGTTCTTGTCTGAGTTGAAAAACCAATAATTTTCGAAACAAATGGGGCTGTCCGGAGGCAGCCCCATTACTAATGCTGTAAATACCTTTTGACTTCTGTTTAACTTCAAGAATATTGCACGATATTATGCAAACGGGGATAAAAATGATGACACAATAATAACAAAAATACTGGAATATTTGGGTTGACAAAGGCAAAAGCATGTGCTATGCTATCGGACAGACGATAACCATTTTAATTACATTAGACTTACATTGGAATAACGGATAACAGGTATTCATCTGAAAAAATGTTAAAAGGAGGCAAAGAAATGAAACATAACTACATCATAGCTGTACAATTTGCTGATTCGAGGGCAAGCTTCGATCGGGTGGCCCAAACGGAGGTGAAAAAAGCAATTGACAATTATAATAAACGCTCATTGATTGCGCGGAACAAGAAAGAGATAACCGGATATTCCTACCCGAACGATTTAACGCTCGAAGTAGACCTTAGTAGCGAAGCCAAACTTGACAACCCTACCAGAGCTTTGAGGCTCCTGAGTGAATACCTTGTGAAGCAAACAACTTTGGGCGATTATGTATCAGGGAAGCAGCTATTCAAGATGGCTGTGAAAGAGGAAACAAAGGAGAATAAAGGAGCTGAGTCAGATTTCAGAACATTGTCACCGGAGGAGCGAGAAGAAGCCATATACAATGTGCTTTGTGCTATTAAGAATGAATTGAAGGAGGTTAAATTATGTTTAGCAAGCCAGCAAGTATAAGCGATCTGTACAATGAACTGCCACAAAAATACGACAGCAGGGAATATTGGGAAACTGATATCGCGACTGAATATAATATTTCACAGGCGGAGACCAGCATTCTACTGCAGGCGTTAGGTTACTATAGGGGCAAAAAAGTAAGAACCGTGTCTAAAACGGCATTTTGCTCCAATCAGGATGTGATAAAGATATACGACAAAATGTAACAAAAAGACATTGCTGTTTAATATAAAATAGAAAAATCATTAGAACGATAAGAAATATGGGGTGTGGCGGTTGCCATGCTCCATATTTTATAGTAGCGAATAAACGGTGGAAGTGATACAATCAAAAGCAAATATTTGTAGATTTTGGGTAAAAATGGTATAGAGAAATTAGACACTTATTATAAAAATAATGGGAGGGTGAATATGGGCGAGGATATTTGCGAAAAAATTAGGCTTGTTGATAATATTTTACAAGCTGAGGATTTTATAAGGTTACGAATTCAAACAGGATTTGCTGAGATACCAGTAGATCATGCTAGAAAGGCTTTGCAGAATGGGTTAATAAATGTTTCTGCAATATATAATGGGGAACTTGTGGGAATGGGTAGACTTGTTGGGGATGGCGCTATGTATTGGTATCTTCAAGAAATAATAATTTTGCCTCAATTTCAACGAAAAGGTATTGGTACTATGATTGTTAATCACTTAGTTGATTATGCAAGAGCAAATTCTATTACTGGAAAATTTACAACAATCGGAGGAGTTTCAGTTAAAGGAAAAGAACCATTTTATGAGAAAATGGGATTTGAGATTATCTCAAATGGAATTAAAAAGATGATAGAAATCGAATAAAAAAGAGTGTGAGATAACTAATAGGTGGTATCCACCACAAGGTTTTCTTGTGTTTATATAGATATTTTTTATGTAAAGGAGTTGAAGTGAAATGAAAAATATTGTTAAGTTACATTCAAACACGGAGGGTGACTATAATTTAGCTCTCCGTTAGTTAATAAGGAGAATTGATGGACATATTTAATTTTGAAAAAAACACGTTACGGAAGCAATGCAAATTGCCCTTGCAAACTACTATGATGAGCGGCAGTATGTAAAAGATTTACCACAGGCGTGCGATATTCCTGACTTATACAGTTTCGCTGAGAATGGATTGGGTGTTGCTGCATTCGAAAATGAAAAGATGATAGGCTTCTTATGCTGTTGTGAACCTTTTGACAATGCGTTTCGTGCCACTGATGTGAGGGGTGTTTTTTCTCCTATGGGTGCAAATGCAGCCGTTTCTAAAAACCGATCAAAAATTTATACAGCAATGTATCAAGCGGCAGGGAAAAAGTGGGTAAGAACCGGAGCGGTTTCCCATGCAATCTGCTTATACGCCCATGATGAAGAACTTCAACAACAGTTTTTCCGGTATGGCTTTGGGCTGCGCTGTTTAGATGCTATTCGTCCGATGGAATTGATTGACTGTGAATCTTGTGCAGGCTATGATTTTGTCGAATTGACAAAAGACGAATGCCATCTTGTCTATCCGCTTCATTTAGCGTTGTACCGCCACTATTGCGAAAGTCCTTTCTTTATGTATCGCAAGCCTGAAACACTAGAAGAGTTTATAGTATGCTCCATGCAGGAAGGGGGACGTTACTTTGTGGCAAAGCAGAACGGAAAATTATGTGCCTTTGTAAAAATTTCTGTTCCCGGTGAAACGTTTGTTACAACGGGTAACACTTATCGGCATATCAGAGGTGCATACTGCCTGTCGGAGCACAGGGGTAAGGGATTATATCAAAATTTATTGAACTTCACCATATCTGCGTTGAGAAAAGAAGGCTATACCAGACTTGGAGTAGACTTTGAAAGCTTCAACCCAACAGCCCGCGGATTTTGGCTAAAATATTTTAATGCTTATACCAATAGTGTAGTAAGAAGGATTGATGAGAGAATTACGCAGCTTAGATTATAAAAATGTGTTCTCCATTTATTATTTAGTGGTGGTAAGGAAAAATAGGTTTTTTGATGTTTATCCCTACATGGTGCTAGCACCATGTAAATAAAGTCATTAAAGAGAAAATGGGTTGTCAATTTGCGAGGATTTGTTATAATATATGCGTGGCAACATTTGGGTAACAGAAAATCAGCAAGCCATAATAAATGATGTAATTGAAGTAAAAAAAGGCGTGTATTTGCACATAACTTAAACAAATATAGTTAAGAACAACAAAGAACACGCCGAGACACGACGGTATCGCTATAGGATACAGCGCCGGCGCAGTTGTTCAGCTGGCGGAATACCATTTGTCACCTGACAAAGACTACCCGGAATTTCAATATTACAATGGGCTTCCATACTTGAGGGATTTTTATGTTGAAGTGCATTATGAGGACACTGATATTCAAAATAATGCCATTCGGCGCGTCATTTCTGAACGGGGAAAAACCGTATATGCAACCGCCCGCGGGGCCGGAGCGATACTCGTTGACAATGGGAGCGTAAAATTGCTTGGAAATGTAAGAACATTCAAAGCCCCTAAGGGAAATTAGGATACCGGCCGGCCTTTTGGCTAAACCGCGGCGGGAGCCCCCAGAATATGCGGTTTTGGCAGGAAAGTATTCAGCAAATACAGCATGATGATAAACAAGAATTGTGAGGCGAAAATGGCAAAACTTATTTTTATTTCGGGTCCCTGCGGATGTGGAAAATCGACTTTTTCAGAAGATTATGCAAGACATCTTGTCGATCAGTTCGGAAAGACAGTTTATGTGATCCATGGCGATGATTTTCACAGGGGATTTATAGAACCGGAGGATAAGGGTGATTTCTTTGTGGATGGCGAGGCGTCTGATTCGGTACATTGGGAAGATATCCTGCGGTTTAACTGGGACTGCATTATAGAGACGGCGGGCAGAGCGCTCAGGCA
>CANQSE010000089.1 GCA_947626405.1 uncultured Acetatifactor sp.
CCCCTTTTCTATTGTAATATCAGTATAACACAAATACACAAATTTGACTAGTTATTAAATTTATTATGTACTAGTCAGAGTATAACACATCATGTTTGGAAAATATAGCCCAACAATAAAAATGTATGCGGCAGGGTTACTGTCAGAAAATTGACGCCTACAATGAGAAGCACGATCTGCCCGCCGCAAACGGTTAAAAGCGGTTAAAGCCTCCGCGTCAAAACAAAAATAGCGGGAAGCCCGATAAACTCAGGGTTTCCCACTAAAATAAAAAGAGCAGGTGATGGGAATCGAACCCACGTATCCAGCTTGGAAGGCTGGTGTTCTACCATTGAACCACACCTGCATACAAAACTTATTATATTTAACGGAAAATCTTCCGTAAAATGCCCAGAACCGGAATCGAACCAGTGACACGAGGATTTTCAGTCCTCTGCTCTACCAACTGAGCTATCTGGGCCTGCAGTATATACCCTGCGTCACAACAGTGATATTTTACATTGAAAAGGGTAAAATGTCAAGGGTTTTAAAAAATTTTATTTCACATCATTTCTCATCTGTAATATTCAAGCAACAGGCTTACGACTCTGCTATAACTGACACTCCCGTCAGAAATCCCGTTTACCTTTAAG
The DNA here is from genome assembly GCA_947626405.1 of uncultured Acetatifactor sp. GTDB lineage: Bacteria > Bacillota > Clostridia > Lachnospirales > Lachnospiraceae > Acetatifactor. Next base: position 633 of record CANQSE010000089.1, read on the forward strand.
TTTGTGTCAATAAAAATGTCCGCTGCTTTATCCACAAACTCGGTATCAAGCAGAGCGTGACTGTTTATCCTGTCCCACTCCTCCTGTGTTACAAATACGGAATCCTCCCATACCTTATCGGTAACGGAAACAGGCTGTACAGCCTCAGCGGCCATGGCAAATGTCTGTGGGGCCGTCTGACAGGCCCTGTAGAGATCATTGTACAGATAGGTAAGTACGCTTAAATATCCCGCATACTGGAAAAAGACGTCATCCGAAGAAACGCACGCCAGATAAGCGATAAAATTTGCCTCGTCTTCATATATAAATCCCCTGAGATGAGCAAGCTCGTGGCACATGGTCGAAGGTATATTTAAAATATACATCACATCATTGTAATTTGCTTCCATGGAGAAAGGGAAATAATAACCGCACATATATTGCTGGCACATAAAATCCGAAAAATAAAGCGCTTTTGGTCTTGGATAGTAACCGTCAAGCTGTCCGTAAGTCTTTCCCAGTTCTTTCATAGCCTGCCTGGCCTTATCGGCCATATCAAGCCTCTCCCCGTTTTTTCCTACGCTTCCGGAGTACACAACGCGCCCGTTTTCATCTCTGTCCATCCGTTCGGACAGATTAATGCTGTTTTGAGCGACCATGTTATAAACCCTGATAAGTTCTTCGAGCTGCTGCTTTGGCTCCTGGTCTGAAATATCGCTTTTACTCTCAAAATACCGCTGCGAGAAGGTGTGCGCGTGATACAGGATAAAACAGTTTAACGTCATAACAAGACACACAGCCAGAAGTGTCCACGCAAAAAAAGTATAATAGCGTCTGAAAAAATGAATCAGTCCTGAAACTGCATCCCTGTTTTTCACCTTGCGGATCAGCTCCGCCACAAGCCATGGCAGGAGAAAAAGCGCCGCACCGGCCAGCAGAAGCGCGCCTGCAATCAGCATCCACTCTCCCACCGAAAATGGGAACAGCCCCGTAAAACGACCGTACGTGTTTACCCAGACCGGAAAAATATATGAAATGTACCAATCGCAAAATGCCGCACTGTTCCAGGCAGCGATATTCAACGCTGCCACCAGTGCGGCACCGGCTGCAAAAATAATTTTTCTTACAGATTTACTGCCACTGCGCATACTCAGAATATTCTTCCCAGACACAGCACATCCAGGTCTTTCCCTGATTAAGCACGATCTCATTTCCGTTCTTGTCGTAGAAAATATTCGGCTCGTTGTCTCCGGCATGGCTCCAGGTTCCCTCAATTACCTTGCCATTAGTAAATATATAGGCGGTGCCTGTCCCGTGAACCCTAAATGACAGATAATCATGTGCGTCCCTGACTTCACCGTGGCAGACCTTAAAAATAATATTTGTTACCGCAAGCTGCTCGCCGGTGTCGGCGTCCGTATGCGGCTGGCCATACTGGAAGCGGTAATACAGATGATCGTCCGGATTGTATTTAAAGTTGACTGCACCGTAACTTGTGCTGTATCCGCCCTTGTTGGAGGATGTTCCGCCGGGATAGATCTCAGTCGCTTCAGGATAGTCATCATAGGTGGCAAGATATCCGTCATCCGTAAATGTAAATACCTGCTTGAAATGTTTGCTCTGCTCGTATGTAGTCGCATAGCCAAGCCGGTCAACCGCCTTTTCATATCCATCAATATTCAGACTGCTGGTAAACTCCTTGCTGTAGCCGGAATTTAATCCTCTGCCGTAGGCTTCGTCAGCTCCCACATCTATTCCCTCAAGCTTTACGCTGACATTGTCAACCTTGTCGGAATTGATAAGATCTGACACATACGGTACTGCCAGACCCCAGTTACAATAAATCGCGTCCGCCGCCATCGCCTCAAAAACATAATAATCACGGCTGCTTCGCACAGGTCCGATCATATCCAGATCGTCATAATCCTCGAAAAACGCCATGAGACGCGTAAAACGTCCCTCAACGGGCGCTTCATAGATAATGCTTGCCTTTGAGATGCCATGCTGCGGCACCGTACTGTAATTGCTTGTTCCGGGAACCTTTAAATAATTGTTTGGAATCATCACCGCCATGCTGCGCCTCTGCGCAACCGAGGCATCCTTCCATTCTCCGGTAAGATAGCTCTGCATCTTTCCATCGACAACTTTCCTGTCGGTAATGGGATGTTTCTCGCCGTTTGTCATCTTTCCGTCTGCGCCAAGCGGTTCTTCCGTAGGCTGCGCACTTACCTGCGTCTGAGAATCAGCGTCAGTATCACCGGCCGCATCCGGTGTTTCCTCCGGTACAGGAGTAAGCTGAATCGGCGAATTTACAGGCTGTTCCCCACATCCCGCCAAAAGACCCATTGCAATTATTACCGCTGCCAAAATTTTCTTTTTCATAGGAATCCTTTCTGTTGCTTTCTGTTGGTTTTGTTTTCCTTAAACCTTCCCTTATCATATCTCTTTTTATATATGTTTGTCCATTTTTTATTTAAAAATTAAGAAAAAATTATACAATTTTGGGTTTTATTCTTTTCTGAGCCGCACATCTTTTAATTTTACGTATACTGTGATAAAATGGAACCACAGGCAGGAATTTCAAACTATCGAAAGGCGGATTAAAAAAATGAAACTGAAAGAAGGAGTAAATGTCAATTCCTTTCTGGAGACGGCGCGGAAATGTGCCGGAGAAATTTTTCTCCACACAAAAGAGGGTGATATCCTAAACCTCAAGTCCCTTTTGTCGCAGTATGTACTCCTCTCCCTCATGGGCAGCTCAAACATTTTGCAAAACGCTCAGATTGTATGTATGCAGGAAGAAGATTACAAGATGCTTTCAGATTACCTGGAGGCTGTGGATTCATAGTAAAATTTATGAAAAAGGACTGCTGCCGCAGTCCTTTTTCTGTATCATACTTTCCTGCCGTACTTTCACGTTATACCTTCTGTCGTAATTTTACTGCCGTAATTCCTTTCCTGCCGTACCTTTCCGTCATACCTTCTGTCGTAATTTTACTGCCGTAATTCCTTTCCTGCCGTACTTTTGCGTCATACCTTCTTAAAACGATTTACCTGCTCGTTGAGCTTCTGGGATATCTGCTGATTTCTCTCCGTCTCTTTCTGGATCTCCTGCATCGCTTCCACCAGACTCACAGCGCTGTCGGCCACATTCGTAATTCCCTTTGCGTTTTCCTCAACCGCTGTGGAAATATCGTTGATACCGGAGTTCATGGCATCCATTGTCATGCTGATATCGGATGTATTTGCCGCAACGCCGCTTAAAATCACATCGACGCTGTCAGCATCCTGCGTGTACTGCTCCACTACCTCAACGAAACCGTCATAATCCTTCATAACCTCGCGATCCACAAACTGCAGCATTTCCTCGGCGTTCTTCGCAAGTTTTTCAACTGCGTCAGTCACCATTGCGCTGATGACCTGGATATTGTTTGCCGCCTGTGCGCTGCTGTCCGCAAGTCCTCTGATCTCTCCTGCCACAACTGCGAAGCCTCTGCCGGCTTCTCCGGCTCTTGCAGCCTCAATTGACGCATTAAGCGACAACAGGTTCGTCTGACTGGTAATGTTTAAGATTTCCTGTGTCATCTCGTTGATCTTCTGAACGCTGCGGCTTTCCTCCAAAGCCTCCTGCAGAGTGCTTCTTATCTGAACGATGGTTTTTCCCGTCTTCTCCTTGCTCTGCACGGTGTTGCTGTGCATCTGCGACGCGCGTTCCTTTATATCCTGCACAAGGTTTACGCCGTTATGTACGCTTTCATCCATTGCCTGAATCTCATTGAGGACATTTGTGCTTCCGGTTGAAAGCTGTCCGAGAGTGGCGGAAATTTCCTCCATGCTGGCTGCCATCTGCTCTGTGGCGGCGGAAACGTTTCCGGCGCTCTCATTGGAGTCAATGATCTGATGAGTTATGACCTCGGCAGACTGCTCCATATTTTGGGACTCCGTTTTCAGATCACGCATTATTGACTGAAGCTGCGCCATAAAGTTGTTGATACCGCCCGCCATCTGGCCGATTTCGTCCTTCGTCTTTGCGGGAACACGCTCCGTCAAATCGCCGTTGCTGGCCTCTACCTCACTGATAATTCTGCGCAGTGCGCGTCCGGACTCTTTTGCGGGTTTTACAACTGTGGACGCCACAATAAAAATCGTCACAGCCGCCATGATAACATAGAGGGCAAGCGCTGCACAGTTAAAAATTCTTGTTCCCATAATCTGCACGGAGCTGCGCTCCACGGCCGACTGCACCTGCTTGTCTACGTTATCCTTATACAGCACCTGCGCTTCCTCCACAGGCGAGACGACGGTGTTCATGTACACTACCATTTCCCTGACTGTCTGGAAGTCTTCAGCTTTGATTGTGTCATAGATCTGCGTCGCATAATCCAAAAATGTCTGCACCTTTTCATTGTACGCATTATATGCTTCGATCAGCTCAGCGTTGTCCATATCATCGCATATCTGCCCCAGTCGCTCCATGCTTTCCCGCGCTTGGGTGATAACGTCGCCAAACTGCACCAGTCTGTCGCTTGCGCCCTGATTTACATGCTGGTAATAGCAGACATTTGCATAGAGCTGCACCTTGTTTATTAAGACAGATGCGTTTTCTTCCTCTGCTTTCATTTCCGTGCAGACATTTCCCAGATCCGCGTTGTATGTACCGATGGTACCGAGTCCGGATATATTCAGAAACACGAGTACCACAAACAGAACACCAAGCACGCCAAGCGCTATGTAGACCTTAGACCCGATACTTTTCATACTCACTCCGTCCTTTCTTTAACAAACAAAATGTTGGTACTCACATTATACATCACTTATGAAAAATATTCCATCACTTCCTGAAAATAATTCAGCCTTTTCTAAAGCAGAAAAGGTTCCAGGAAAGCGGCTTCAGCCCTGCGGTAAGGATTCCTCCGCTCATTGATGATGACTCATTCTGTCTCGGACGCACCGCATCGGGATTCTCATAACTGTTGCGGGCGTCGTCATCCTCGCTGAAAAGCTCCAGGTGCCCGTCGAAATTGTATCCTCCAAACGCTGATACGTCGATCTCCAGAGGGTACTCCTCGTCAGGATTCTTGTTGAGCACAAACAGATTGAGCTCTCCGCTTTCCTCGTCCCATGCACACGCGGAATCCACCCAGTTTACGCCCTCCTTATCGGGGTACTCGGAGGTATCGTTGATGGCATAACCCGGGATGTCAAAGGTATCGCCTTCCACCGCTGTCCTCAGTGAAACTCCCTTCGCGTACTGCATAAGCTGCGTAAATACATAGTAGGACGCCGACTTCCACACGTGGTCATGATCGGATGCGCAAAGCGCGCCAAGCCCTCCCGTCATACAGCCGATCTTAACCCTGTCTGCATGATGCAGAAATGCAAGCTGAGTGGAGCCCAGAGTCAGCGCATGTATCATGTCCCCTCCGGGGAATACGCGGTGATCCATGCGATCGGGATCGTGAAGAATGTACTTGCGTTCAGGATCAAAACGATAGTGCGCCGCCGCCATGTTGTGAGGTCCATAGCCAGGATGAAGCTTGTCATTCGGCTTCTCCATCGTGCCGTACTCGTCGAAAGAAATCATAATCTTTTTGGGAGAGCGCATCTTGGCCTGTACAAAATCGCACATCGCAATCTCAGTGTTTATAAAGTCCTCATAGAACACAGAGCCGCCCAGCAGCGCCTTATAGTCTCCCGGAGGCGCGATGTGATAATGGTGGAGGGAGATATAGTCCACCGTCTCATAGCACTGTGACAGGACCTCCTCCTCCCAGCTTGGATAGTGCTCCATGAAGGGCGCAGAGGAAGCGCACACCACAGTCTCGATTGATTCGTCAACCCACTTCATGGCCTTTGACACCTCGTTGCACGTAACGCCGTATCCTCTCGGATCCTTGTCCCAGGAGCCGAGCTGCCAGGGGCCGTCCATCTCGTTTCCCAAAAACCATGTTTTAACGCCGTAGGGCTTTTCATGTCCATAGCGGCGGCGCAGATCCGACCACCAGCTCCCGCCGGGATGGTTCGTATACTCCACAATGTCAATGGCATCCTGTATGCCGCCTGTGCCGAGGTTTACTGTATACATGGCCTCGGCGCCGATTTTTTCCGCCCACTGCAGATATTCGTCATGTCCCACATCGTTTGTGATATACTGGTGCCATGCCATATCCAGATGAGTTTTCCGGTTTTCTCTGGGACCTATGGAATCCTTCCAGTTCCAGCAGGAGACAAAATTACCTCCGGGCAGACGCACCGCGGTCATTTTTGAATCTCTGAGTCCCTGAATGAAATCCTTTCTGAATCCCTGCTCGTCCGCCGTGGGATGCTTGGGATTATACATCGCACCGTTTACCATGCTTCCGATTGGTTCCAAAAAAGTGCTGAAAAGTCTTGGGGAAATCTCGCCGATGGGAAAAAGCGGATGTACGGTAATCCTTGTTTTCTGCGACATATACGTGCCCTCCTGTCTCTGTTTTCTTTTATTAAAATGGTATCACAGAATCGGGGTTTTGCCAACATAAGATAAAAATATTTGATTTTTACTGTGCCGAACCGAAAAACCTGCCGCCGGATTATGTCCGACGACAGGTTTTACTTTAAAAGTGCGGGTAGCCGGACTTGAACCGGCACGGGGTTGCCCCCGAGGGATTTTAAGTCCTACCACCAGACTGGAACCGGTAGGAATCTATGGGAGTTAAAAAGTATAGCAATCCTGTGTGATTCCTTACGACATGGAGCATTTTAGCAAACATCCCTCGAAAAATCAAGTGTTTTTGACAATTTTGTTTTTTTATTAAAAAAACACTTTGAAGGGATGCTTGAGGGATGTCGGAAGGGATGCCAGAGTGTAACATTTTAAATAACAAATAAAATTTTTCAGCTCTCTATGCCATGACATTTTTATAAGGAGGCTTTATGGACTACCAATTAGAAATCAAGCAGATCGTGGATTATCCAC
>CANQSE010000090.1 GCA_947626405.1 uncultured Acetatifactor sp.
TTGATACTGAAAACTTCGGAAAGTACCATGCTCTGGTCATGCCGCATACAGTGCCGTATATCGTGCCGGGCGAAGAAGTTCAGGACATAGATAGTGAATCCGACTGGCTTATTGCGGAGGCAAAATACAAGGTCTTGCATTTGGATGGGCAGCATGTTTAAACTTTTTGACAAAATAAAAAGCGTGGAAGTATACGTTATTGCCGAAATGAGTGCAAATCACGGCGGTAAGCTTGAAAATGCCATTGAGATTGTCCGGCAGGCTGCCCAAACGGGTGCGGACTGTCTGAAAATACAGACTTATACTGCGGATAGCCTGACGATAGACTGTGATAATGAGTATTTCAGGATTAAATGCGGTCTTTGGGACGGTTATAAGCTTTATGATCTTTATAAGGGAAAGCATTTAGATATTACTGCTTTTATAGCGCACCCTTCGATATAGGTGTATCAGCTCATAATACATGTAAAAATATATATCTGATTTCATATGCATTCGGATCAGTTTTTTACTTTCCGTATCCGTATATTGCAGATAATATTGGTTTTTTGTGAAATCCGGAACCTGCTCAAGCAGCCTCCTTTTTATTTCCCTGATAAAGGAAAGCTTCTTTTTTTTATGTATCTGCATGTATGAAAACAGTGTATTCTTGTAAAAGAGTTCAAAAAATTTGTAATCTATTTCCGCCCTGTACTTTTCATAAAATCCTCTTTTTCGGCATTCTTCCATATAAATCTCCGATGCCTTCATTCTGTCACGGCAGCGATCTTCACTGATAATGTGGACCGTGGACGTCGGATTCTGATAATAATAATACAGTGCTTCTTCAACTTTCTCAAATCTTTTTGCGCACAGCATTGTGATTGCCGCTATTGCATTATCTTCATAGAATATGTGCTCCGGAAACCGAATTTCATTCTTGAAAAAAATATCCCTGTGATATATTTTTATCACCATGCTCCCGGGATCCAATATCATTTTTTTCTGTTTATCCGTATCACATTCACCGGTTTGTTCCGGCGAATTAATTCGCATTTAGCGTTCTACGCGACGAGGCGGCGCACAACAGCACAATTTATCATTGCTTTGAATTATCTTTCCATAAGCTATCATTCATTTTACCACACGCATTCATGCGGTTCAAGGCGCACTGCCAAAAGAATTTTTAAATGTTTGAGGCACTTGGAAGAAAAAGCTGACATTTTACAATTAAAATATTTTTTAAAATTGCAAAGCAGTATCACTTCGTGATGCTTTGCTGCGCGAAGGGGTTGACGTATGAGTAAAATAAAGATAATATAAAACTAAATTTGTTGAATTAAAACTCAGAAAAAAATATGCAATAGTGAGGAAGGAAATTATGTTTTGCAGCAGATGCGGCGCCAGATTGAATGATGGAGCTATGTTTTGCACTCAGTGCGGTAAAAAAGTAGCGTCAGAAGATACAGCTTTGAATTTCACTGATACTTCCGGACAGGATATAAGTGAACAGCAAATTGCCGGAGCTGTGGAAAAGGACGGACAGTCTTTCGCTGATGATATAAATAATATAAATTATGATGCGGGAGGCACATATAGTGAGAGCAAAAGCGAAAAAGCAGTCAACATATTTTTTGAGAAGCTTGGGGACTTTCTTGCAAAGATTATTGAATGGCACAAAAAATTCCTTGACAAAAATAAAATTGCCGCTGCTGCCCTTATTATTATAGAGGCGGCGCTTGCAATATGGCTGTTATTCAAGACATGGGTAATATGTCTTGGCATTTTGATTGTTGCTTCTATTGTGCTTCCGTTTATTATGAAGCATGATTTTACCGAGAAGGACAGACAAAATTCAAAAGAGATAATAATAGGGTTTATTGCATTAACGGTGTTTCTTATTATTTTGTTTATCATACTCTTTAACTGGGAGCCTGTCAGCAGTATCTGGGATCATTGAGCCTTTTAATGCGCCGTTTGCAAAGAAGCCTGATAATCAGGCCGTTTAGCATGATTTTGCGCACTTGCGGAGAGGAAAAGTTATGAGTATCAGCAGCGAGCATTTAAAGCAGGAAAGTTGCAATGAGGGCGGCCATGAAACAAACGGCACCTGCATTTCTGATCTTATTAAGGGTCGGGTTTATCCATATTATTGTACGGAAAATGAGATGCTCTTTCTGGGCGATACCTTTTCTATTCTCAAAAAGCTGCTCCCGTCGTCAGTAGATATGGTTTTTGCCGACCCGCCGTATTTCTTAAGCAATGACGGCATCACATGTCACGCCGGACAAATGGTCTCTGTCAACAAAGGAGACTGGGACAGGGCTTCTTCCACCTCTCAAAAACACGCGTTCAACAGGAAATGGATTCGTCTCTGCAGAGATGTTCTTTCGCCAAACGGAACAATATGGATAAGCGGCACTCTCCACAATATATACAGCATCGGAATGGCGCTGGAGCAGGAAGGCTTTAAGATTATTAACAATATTACCTGGCAGAAGACAAATCCTCCGCCGAACCTCGCATGCAGATGTTTTACCCACAGCACCGAGACTATACTGTGGGCTCAAAAAAACGAGAAAAAATCCAGACACTTATTCAACTACCAGATGATGAAACAACAAAACGGCGGAAAACAGATGAAAGATGTCTGGACCGGCCCGCTGACGCCTCAAAAGGAAAAAGCGTTCGGCAAGCATCCTACTCAAAAACCGGTTTATCTCCTTGAAAGAATAATTGAAGCGTCTACTGATTCCGGAGCAGTTGTTTTAGACCCGTTCTGCGGCAGTTCCACTACCGGTGTCGCGGCGAAGATGCTGGGAAGAAAATACATCGGCATTGATAACGTTGAGGAGTATATTGAGCTTTCGGTAAGAAGGCTAAAGTCTCTCAGCAGATGAACGGATTGCATTCAAGAAATTTGAACATGAAAAATGAGAAGTATAGACAATAGGCGCCGCAGCAGAGGGTGCAACCCTCAGTTGACATATTTCCAGTTGCCGGTTGGTGGTACGCAACCGCAAAACAGACTATTATTTTCCATGCGGACGGCACATAAAGCCGCCGATAATATAATAGGATGGAGGAAATGATATGATCCTGGCAGACAAAATTATCAATTTACGAAAGAAGAACGGCTGGTCTCAGGAGGAGCTTGCGGAAAAAATGCAGGTATCAAGACAGGCGGTTTCCAAATGGGAGGGCGCGCAGGCTGTGCCTGACATTGAGAAAATCCTGATGCTCGGCAGGCTCTTTGAAGTTACTACAGATTACCTTCTCAAAGATGAAATTGAGGATGAAGAATTTGCGGACGATACAGACCGCATACCTGTAAAAAGGGTTTCTCTCGCCCTTGCAAACGAATTTCTGGATTGGAGGAAGCAGGCGGCCAAACGTATTGCCGTCGCCACTTTTCTGTGTATTATCGCCCTGATTCCGATGTTTCTTTTAGATGCGGCATCGGAAGCGCAGATATTGGGGTATAATATTTCTGAAGATCTGGCTGCGGGAGTCGGGCTTGCCATTATGCTTGTTTTTGTTGCTGCCGCCGTTGCGATTTTTGTCTCCTGCGGTTTCAAAAACACCCCTTTCGAGTTTATCGACAAGGAGCCGTTTGAAACGGAGTACGGAGTGGACGGCATGGTAAATGAAAAGCGGAAGGCGTACAGGCCCGCTTATGTAAAATACAATATCATCGCCACCTGCCTGTGCGTTCTTTCTCCGATCCCGCTTGTCGCCGGTATGGCCACGGAAAATGATTTTTTCATGGTCGTCGCGCTGACTGTCACAATGTTTGTGGCGGGGCTTGGGACGTTATTCTATATCATTGCCGGCGTCCGCTGGGCAAGCATGCAGAAGCTTTTGAGAGAGGGAGACTATGCGCTTAAAGATGCTCAGGAGCAGAGAGTAATCCGTATCAAAAAGAACGTCAGTGCGATCTATTGGCTAAGCGCGACCGCCATTTATCTCGGATGGAGCTTTCTGACGGATTCATATGGACGCACATGGGTTGTATGGCCGATTGCGGGGGTCCTGTTTGGCGTTGCCATGTGCGTTTGTAATCTGATAACGGATCGTAAAAAATCATAGAAATCATAGGTTTTGTAAGACAGTGCCCAAGACTAAAAATCGGCGCGGCATGCAAAAAGGAAACATGGTGCCTGGAGGTGGAGAAGGATGGCGTCGGAACATACTTATATCGCAATCGACTTAAAATCTTTTTACGCCTCGGTGGAATGTGTGGAGCGGGGACTGGATCCGCTTGATACAAATCTTGTCGTCGCGGACGAAAGCCGCACAGAGAAGACGATCTGCCTTGCAGTCACTCCGGCTTTGAAAGCGCAGGGTATTCCCGGAAGACCGAGACTGTTTGAAGTTATTCAGAAGGTCGGCCTGATCAATGCCGGACGCAGGTATCGCGCACCGCAGCATAAATTCAGCGGGAAATCCTGTTTTGACAGCGAGCTTAAGAAGGACGCATCGCTTGAACTTGATTATATGACAGCCGCGCCGAGGATGGCTTACTATATTGAATACAGCACAAAGATTTATAAGATATATCTGCGTTATTTTGCGCCTGAGGATATCTGCGTGTATTCCATAGACGAGGTTTTTATTGATGCAACGCAGTACATGGGGATATACGGACTGAGCGCACATGACCTGACAAGCAGGATCATACATGAGGTTTTAAGCGAAACAGGTATCACAGCCACGGCGGGTATAGGGACAAACCTTTATCTTGCCAAGATAGCCATGGACATTGAGGCAAAGCATATTCCGCCGGACAGCGACGGTGTACGCATTGCCGAACTGGATGAGATGAAATACCGCCTGAATCTCTGGACGCACCGCCCGATTACGGATTTCTGGCGCGTGGGAAGGGGATATGCGGGGAAGCTTGAGGAATACGGCATATACACAATGGGAGATGTCGCCCGCTGCTCTGTAAAGGATGAGGATTTGCTTTACCGGATGTTTGGAGTAAACGCAGAGCTTCTCATCGACCATGCGTGGGGATGGGAGCCCTGTACGATGGAGGATATCAGGAATTATAAGCCCGAGACCAACAGCATCAGTTCGGGACAGGTGCTTCACGAGCCATATCCTTATGAAAAGGCAGAGATAATAGTAAGGGAAATGGCGGATGCGCTTTCGCTTGATCTTGTTGAAAAGAAGAAGGTCACGGATCAGATTGTCCTGACGCTTGGTTATGACGTGTCAAACCTTATGGATGCGGGAACTGCAGCAGGGTATAAAGGGGAGATCACTCTTGACAGGTATGGCAGAAAAGTTCCAAAGCACGCTCACGGGACTGAGAATATAGGAAGCTATACGTCGTCCTCAAGGCGGATCATAAACGCGGCAGTCTCGCTGTTTGAGCGGATTGCGGACAAGTCGTTTACAATACGGAGGATCACGGTCGCTGCAAACCATGTGACGGACGAAGACAGCGTTAAGCAGACGGAGAAGTTTGAGCAGCTTGATCTTTTTACCGATTATGAAACAATTGAAAAGCAACGCGCCAGGGAAGAAAATGAGCTGATAAGGGAGCGAAAAATACAGGAAGCCATGCTTTCAATAAAGGAAAAATACGGAAAAAACGCCATACTTCGGGGTACAAGCTTTAACGAGGGAGCCACATCCCGTTCGCGCAATGGGCAGATTGGAGGGCATAAGGCGTGAAATTTCCATATGACGACATTGTCAATCTCCCGCACCATGTTTCCAGGACGCATCCGCCCATGCCGAGAAAGGACAGGGCGGCTCAGTTTGCTCCCTTTGCCGCATTGACCGGACATGACGACGCTGTCAGCGAGACCGCAAGGCTTACCGATTCCGAGACGGATTTATCTGAAAGCGATGCGGAGGAATTGAACCGGCGCCACAGAATATTGACAGAGCATCTTGCGGAAAAACCGCCGGTTACGTTTGTGTATTTTATACCGGATGGAAAAAAGAGCGGCGGGAAATATATGTCCAAAACGGGAAACGTAAGTAAGATTGATGAATACGAGCGCGTCTATATTCTCACGGACCACAGCCGGATTCCGATGGATCACCTTTTTTCGATGGACGGAGATCTGTTTTATGCGAATGAGAACGGCTGATAAGGTTGAAAAAGCAGCTGCTTTTTGGTATAGTTATTTTCTGGACAATAATTATTTTCGGGACAATAAACAGAAAGCAGCTTAAGCTGTAATTCTTACGGAAGTGGAGGCGGTTCGCATGCAAAAGATCCGCTGCGTGGTTGAGAGAATTACTTACCAGAATCCGGAGAACGGTTACTCCGTGTTGAAATGTCGTGTAAAAAATTACAGTGAGTTGGTGCCTGTGATCGGCAATATGATAGATGCCACCGTAGGCTCTGTTCTCGCGCTTGAGGGAGAATGGAAGGTGGACGCAAGGTACGGCCGTCAGTTTGTCGCGCAGAACTGGGAGGAGACGCTCCCCGCCACCGTATACGGAATGGAAAAATACCTGGGCTCGGGTCTTATTAAGGGCGTGGGACCGAAGTATGCTAAAAAAATCGTCCAGAAATTCGGTGCAGATACATTTTCGGTGATTGAGGACAATGTGGAGCTTCTGAGCGAAATCGAGGGCATTGGGAGTAAGCGCGTGCGGATGATCGCGGAATCCTGGCAGAAGCAGAAGGAAGTAAAAAACATCATGCTTTTTCTGCAGGATCACCAGGTATCGACATCATATGCGGCTAAAATATATAAGCAGTATGAGAGCGGCAGTATCGCGGTGATGAAGGAAAACCCCTATAAGCTTGCTGATGACATATGGGGGATCGGTTTTATAACCGCGGATAAAATTGCCATGAAAATGGGATTTGGCAGGGAATCCTATGTCCGTCTGCGCAGCGGACTGATGTATACGCTCTCGGAGCTGTCAAACGACGGTCATGTATATGCGGAAAAGCAGCAGCTTATCGATAAGGCGTCGGAGCTTCTGGGGGCGTCGCCGGAGACCGTTGTCATGACAATGGACGAAATGCTCAAAAACAAGGAACTGATCCTGGAAAAGAATATCGTCCGCACGGACGAGGAAGGAAATACGACGGCGGTCATATACCTGCCGCCCTTTTACTATGCGGAAATCGGCGTCGCGGGAAAGCTTAAAAAGCTTGCGGCCGCTCCCGCTTCAGACAGGCTTTACGAGCGCCTTATGCAGGCGCGCCGGATAACGGGAAACGAAGCGCTTTCCGTAGATGTGGACGCAATCCGTGAAAAGACGGGCATAGAATATGACGAGATCCAGGCGGATGCCATCCGGAGGGCGGCAACAGCCAAGGTCATGGTCCTGACAGGCGGCCCGGGCACCGGAAAGACTACCACGACCCAGGGAATTATAGCGGCATATCGGGCGTACGGGCTTAAGATACTGCTGGCGGCACCGACAGGGCGTGCGGCAAAGAGGATGAGCGAAACCGCCGGCATGGAAGCCAAGACAATTCACAGACTGCTTGAGTGCAAGCCGCCGGACGGCTATCAGAAAAACGAGGAAAATCCTCTTGAAGGAGATGTGCTGATCGTGGACGAATGTTCAA
>CANQSE010000091.1 GCA_947626405.1 uncultured Acetatifactor sp.
TGTACCAGGTTGCGGCGGACAACTCCGCAAAGATGCGCAATATGCACGATAAGCTTGTAAACGACTTAAACGAGCTCAACGACAAGAGGGCCAACTTAAAGGGTATGGCGGCAGTCGCAAAGACCCAGGAGACAATCAACAAGGCAACGCGCAACAGCAGCAAGGCTGCGGGGACAATGGAGGCGTTTGACCGTCTTGAGGATCGCATCAACCGCAGGCTGGATGCGGCAATGGCTGAAGCGGAGCTCAACGAGGGACCGGCGGCCGACGAGGCGACGAAGCTTGCCGAATCCTATGAGAACGGAGAATACTCCGGAAACGTTGACGCTGAGCTGGCTGCGCTGAAAGCGGAGATGGGAATCGGAAATAACTGACAGTAAACGGTATTATTGTAACGGCGTGTTTGTCATAAACATGCCGGCGGAAAGGAGTATTGGCAATGGGGAGAGCAGGCGCGGGAGGCGGAAGCCACCACAGCAGCGGACACCACAGCGGCGGCGGGCACAGCTTCAGCCGATCGGGCGGCGGACACCGCATATCAACCAGCAGAAGCTCGTCCGGCAGTTCGGGCCGCAGGGCAATGGGCGGCGGATTTTCTTCGTCGTCTTCGCGCAGGAGCGCACCGCCACCGCCGCGCCCTGTCTATCACAGACATATTTACGGAATACCCCGCAGGACTACCGTTATACATACGTCGGAAACTCCTGAAACCGTAAAGGCGAGGGCAAAATACTCACTGATCATATGGCTCTGCGTCTTTGCGGGAATTATGTTTATGATTTTCCTGGCAGGCAGAATAGGCAACGGCATGAACAGCCGGGGCAGCACCGTAAAGAGCACCATCAAACGCGAGCCGATTGAGTCGGGCAATGCCTATATCAACGACTGCGTGGTGGATGAGCTGGGGTGGATAAACAACGAGAGCAAGCTGTCCTCGCGGCTTAAGGATTTCTGGGAGAAAACCGGCGTGCAGCCCTATATTTACCTAAAAGCGTACGATCCGGAGCTTAAGAGCGATGCTCAGAAGGATCAGTGGGCAGCAGACTGGGACAGAGAGAACATAACCACGGAAAACGTATTCCTGTATGTGTATTTTGCGGAAAAAGATGAGGACGACGTGGGGTATATGGTCTACAGAAACGGCTTGCTTACATCGTCCGTCATGGACGCTGAAGCCGTGGATATTTTCTGGAACTATCTTGACAACTACTGGTATAGCTGGGATGCCGATGACACGGACGGTATGTTCGTAGAGATCTTTAACCGCACGGCGGATACGATTATGCGTGAGCCCACAAACGCCTGGGATGCGGTCAGACCGTTAATTATCGGTCTGGTGATAATCGGAGTGATTGTAGCGGTGATAATCCTTATAAGGACAAAACGCGCTGCCGAGGCTGCAAGGGCGGCGGAGACTGAGCGCATACTGAATACGCCAATGCAGGATCTTATTAACGAAAGCGAAAACAACGGCGGTCCCGGGACGTGATATTTGCGCATGATGCGGGTACGCATCGCTGGTAATAAAAAAACTGAAATATATGACTAAACGCCCGTTTCTGGCGGCTGCAACATCTCAGCCGTACGGATGCGGGCGTTTGATTTTGAATATTTTATAATGGAACATATTTTCAGCATAACCCGTTGACACAAAACTGCGTTTCTGTTACAATATGCCATACTGACTGCCAAACAGTTTTGCAGTCGTCAAAATTACTTTTATTACATTGAAAGGAGGATAAAAAGTTATGGAGCATGGAGGGTGTCGGGCATGGTTCCCGACTTAGGCCGATGAGGCTTATACGAGGAGATCATATTTAATGGTAAGACTTAAAAGCTATCTTTCAGCCATGGACGAGAAGACGAAGGGCTGGAAGGAAATGTATGAGGGGCGAGTAATGGTACCGCCCAATACGCCCGGAAATTCAACGGAATTTCCTGTTTTTTACAATGATACTACATACTGGTTCAATGATATTTCATTTAGCATTGAGCTGACCAACAAGCTGTCGCTTGATCGGCCGACAGTTTTGTGCATGATTCCGGTTGATAACCTGGGAATCGAAACATACGGCACTGCCGTCGCTGATGATTGTTATCGTCAGTGGAAAAGGTGCCTTGAGGTTTTTAACGACGAACTTTACAACAGAAACAAGCCGCCTGAAGAAACGGGATGGTATTATACCGCTTCGCCCGGCGGGGAAATACTGGTGAGAAATACCGCATATTTTGAGATGCGGGCGCCAAAGGATTACTCAAATGCAGGAGGAAACTCCGTTATACATTTTACCCCCGAAAAGACGGGCGAGGCATCAATGTGCCTATGCCTGAGATTTCAGGTACAGCTTCAGAGCGGGAATAAGAAAAAGGCCATTAAGCTGTTGGCAGATAATCTTCCGCATGCCGTCGAATTGTTTATCAAAGATTTTGATCGCGTGCGGAGCAAAAAAGTTGAGGAACTTGCACAAAAGCAGAAATCGTTAAGGGAATGGCTCGCAACAAGCGAATACTGCGTATTTATTGCAAACGGAAGCATACTTCCGAGGGACGCGAAAACCGGAGCGTGCAAAGAAAACGCAGTCCCCTTTCAGGCGCCGCAGGATCAGGAAATAGAAGTGTGCGGCATAAGAGGAATGGGAATAAAAAGAGGGGTTACAGTCATTACCGGCGGAGGGTATTCGGGAAAGTCTACAATTCTTAACGCAATATCTTCAGGCATATATGATCATATACTTGGCGACGGAAGGGAGCTGTGCATCGCTGATCCTTTGGCGGTACAGATTTCCGCCGAGGACGGGAGATGTATAAACAGCCTTGATATTTCACCGTTTATATCGGAAATTCCGGGTGAAAGCACAAGGAATTTTTCCACTCAGTGCGCTTCGGGTTCCACCTCACAGGCCGCCAATATTCTTGAAGCAGTTTCTTCAGGCGCCAGATTAATGCTGATTGACGAAGACAGAAGCGCTGCTAATTTTATGATTAAGGATGCCATGATGAAAAAACTGATAGGAAAAGATCCTATCATTCCTTATACAGAGAGAGTTAATGAAATATTCCGCTCTCTGGGAATATCCACTATATTGATAATAGGCGGAAGCGGCGAATACATACCGGCAGCGGACACGGTTTATCTTATCGATAAGTTCCGGATTTTCGATGTCACGAAACAGGCAAAGGAAATATATTCGCAGTACGGTAAAAACGCTGAAGACTCATGCGGCGCGGCTTTGACGGACGACTGGGGACAGAGCAGGATATTGACAAGCGAAGCCTTTTCTCCATATCCGGAATTTGCCAAAACCGAAAAACTGGCGGTTTCCGATATCGGCTACATTTTTATCGGACGTGAAAAAATAGACACAAGCCATATATACGAGATTATATGTAATGAGCAGAGAACCGCCGTCGGATTTTTAATCAGGCTCCTGGAAAATAGAAACGGTGAAAGCCCGTTTAGCAAATCATCTGGTAAAGCAATTGATTTGCACAACGAAGTCGATTTGCTGTACCGTGAAATAGAAGAAAAAGGAATCGACATGATTTACTCGGGATTTTTTCCGGAATGCGGGAGGTTCCTGGCGCTTCCGAGAAAAATTGATTTGCTTGCAGCCATTTACCGGATGCGCTGTACAAAATACGGAAATCAGATATGATGGAGGGAGAAATAAGCTGTCTTTAAAGCGGCCGCGGAAATGAGTGATATATTGATTAAAGTTGGGAAATTCAAACAAAAATTTAATCAAATACTTGGAGTTAATATGCCTGAATTTGACATATATAGATCAAAGGGTCTGCCCGCACATATGATAAAACGTGAGCATGGGAAATGTTTAAAATATATTGATTTTGTCCCCGATATTATTGAAAAACCCGATTACATAGGAATAAATCCCAATGAATCCGGAAATGTTTCAATAGAGTTAATCAAAAAATATAAAGATAATGTATTAATTGGTATAAAATTAGATTCTGATAATGGTTATTACTATGTTTCAACTATGCACGATGTTCAGGAAAGTAAGATAAAAAGGCGTTTGAATAGTGGCAGATTAAAAATTTTCTGTGTTGACGATTTGGGAAAATAGTGTTATATTATGTGCAGAAACAGAATATAGTAATGTAAGCGTTATTATTATGAGGTCGGAAATGGTTCCCGACACACTCTGCAAAGAGTACCTGAGATGATGGATACACCGCCCATCCATAATAATAACGCTTTTCATTTATTGAAAAAGGGGTAATCATATTACTATAAAAAAGAAGCTTACGCCGTCAGGTAGCTGCGCATTGTGCGCAGGGCGTTTTTTTCAAGCCTTGACACCTGAGCCTGGGAGATGCCGATTGATTCAGCAACCTCCATCTGGGTTTTCCCCTCGAAAAATCGCAGGGATATTATTTCGTGCTCCCTCTCGTTCAGGCGCTTCATTGCCTCGCTCAGGGAGAGATGTTCCACCCATGTTTCTTCCTTGTTTTTCTTGTCGCTTATCTGGTCCATGACATACAGCGTATCACCGCCGTCGGTAAAAACAGGCTCATAAAGACTCATGGGATTCTGGATGGCGTCGAGAGCGTAAGCGATGTCTTCCTTGGAGATCCCGATCTCGCCCGCGATTTCTTCTATGGTTGGCTCCTTCAGATTTTTTCTGGTGAGACAGTCCCTGGCATAGATTGCCTTGTAGGCGGTGTCTTTCAGGGAGCGCGATACCCTTATGCTGCTGTTATCGCGCAGGAATCTGCGGATCTCCCCTATGATCATGGGTACAGCATATGTTGAAAACTTGACATTTAACGACGAATCAAAGTTATCTATGGCCTTTATAAGCCCGATACATCCTATTTGAAACAGATCGTCAACGTTTTCGCTGCTGGAGGCGAAGCGCTTTATAACGCTGAGGACAAGCCGCAGATTACCCTCGATGTAGGTCTCCCTTGCCCTTGTGTCTCCCTCCGCGATCTTCTGAAAGAGCGCCTCTTTTTCTTCGGCCTTTAGCAGCGGAAGCTTTGAAGTGTTTACACCGCATATCTCAACCTTACCCTGTGTCATAGCTCCTCTTTTCCGCGGATCTGTCCGCAAGCTTATTTATTCCCGAAATCTTCGCCGCATGCGGCCTGCTGTATTTCACATTGGTAGTATGTGCCTGTAAAACAAAATTATTCCGCAATTTTATGAATCGGGAAAGGAAGCCGGAGGTGTTAGAGACTTAAAAAGACGCATATACTGAAAACAAAACGGCCAGGGCGGCATTGGGAAAGGATGCGCTTATATGCTGTATTCGGAGTTAAAGTGCAAGGATGTGATAAATACGAGAGACTGTAAAAAACTGGGAAAGGTGTGCGATCTGGAATTTGATCCCTGCAGCGGCTGTATCTGCAGGATAATGGTCCCGGGAAGCAGCAGGATACTTAATTTTTTAAACTGTGAGCCAAACATTGTGATCGCGTTTAAGGATATATGTCAGATAGGCCCCGACATCATTTTAGTTGACATTCCGTGCTGACACAGTTTAAAATAAACAAAGGTGCAGAGACAGAGATTTACACCTGGGAAAGGGGATGCAGAGATGAAATGTCCTTTTTGCAGCCATGAAAATACAAGAGTCATCGATTCCAGACCGGCGGAGGATAACAATTCCATCAGGCGCCGCAGAGTCTGTGACGAGTGCGGAAAGAGGTTTACAACCTACGAAAAGGTGGAGACGATTCCTCTTATAATAATTAAAAAGGATGACAACAGGGAGACATACGACCGTTCAAAGATTGAGGCGGGAGTGTTAAGAGCCTGCCATAAGCGCCCGGTGAGCGCACAGCAGATCACCTGTCTTGTCGACGAGGTGGAAAACGAGATCACCAACATGGAGGAAAAGGAGATTCCAAGCCAGGTCATCGGAGAACTCCTGATGAATAAGCTTAAAGACCTGGATCCTGTTGCGTATGTGCGGTTTGCCTCCGTGTACAGGGAGTTTAAGGATGTCAATACCTTTATGGACGAGCTGAAGAAGATGCTGGAGTAAATACGGATATTATGAGCGCACGTAAATACCGCCGTAAATGAGATGAATTTCATTCACGGCGGTTTGTCGCGTCATTTTTTAGCCTGGCCCCGCAGATTTTATCAAACCGGTTTTATCAGGAATGCTTTGGCATGCAGCTTTTATACGGACGTGGCGTGTCTGCGGAAAAATCTGCCAAGGCACGCAAGGTACAGGATGCCGAGCGTAAGCTGTCCGGCGAGAAGCCCCCACAGGTATGCCGCGATGCCAAACCGCGGCACAGCCAGGAATATAAATGCAAGCCTTATGAGAAGACATGCTACGTTCATCACAAATATGTGCCCGGCCATTCCGAGACCCTGAAGAATACTGGATAGTGTTGTGTCAAGGTAGAGAAAGGGGCAGATAAATCCGAGCGTCCTTATAAAATACCCCGCCAGCGGGCTGTCAAACAGCGCGGAACCTGCCCACTGGCCGAAAATAACGAAAACAGACAGGCACACGGCACCCATAAGCCCGCAGTATTTCACTGTGCGGAGGGTGTATTTTTTTACCGAGCGTATATCGCCAAGGGCATAATTTTCCGATATCATGGGAAGAAGCAGCACGGCCACCGCTCCTGTCAGCGCGTTTGGGAAAAATATGAAAGGCATTGCCATTCCGGTTAAAACGCCGTAGACGCTCAGCGCCGACGCGCCGTCCAATCCGTAGAGCCTGAGTCTTGAGGGAATGGAAACGGACTCCACGCTCTGAAGAAGGTTCAGCACTATGCGGTTAGCTGTCAGCGGAAGCGCCATTGCCAATAGCTGCCCGTAAAGGTGTCCGGACGACTTAAGGACTGATGCGGGGGAGCCGGGGAGACATAAAATGCCCCTGCTGCGGGATTTACAGTAGCATTTCCACGCCGCCCCAATGGACAGCAGCATAGAGAAAAACTCGCCTGCGGTCAGTCCCAGCACAGCCACCGAAATAGAGGGAGTCTGACCTGCGGAGATAGAGCGGAAGGATATTATGTATACGCAGCCCACGCGTACGGCCTGCTCAAGAAGCTGTGAAAGCGACGGGATGCCGGCCTTTTTTATCCCGTAAAAATATCCGTTTGCGCATGCGTGTACTGCGGCAAGCGGAATGGAAAATGACAGTATCCGAAGCATTTGCGCCGTCCGCGGCTCCATGAGGAGACGGGAGGCGATTGCATCCGCAAACCGGTATACGGCCGCATTGCACAGGATTGACAGAGGTACGGATATGCTGAAGCCTGCCGCCAGGGGGCGGAAGGAAGGGCGCTTCTGCCGCGCCGTCTGCTCTGCCACAAGCTTTGAGATTGCCGTCTGATAGCCCGCAGCCGTCAGCGAGAAGGAGAGGGAAAGCACGGGGCCGAGCAATTGATAAATTCCCATTCCTTCTTCTCCGAAAAGGCGGGACAGGTAAATGCGGTAAAAAAATCCGATAATGCGCGTAAGAAATCCGGTGGCAGTCAAAATGACGGTTCCGAAGATAAGAGGGTGACTTTTCCTTTTATTCATAGAT
>CANQSE010000092.1 GCA_947626405.1 uncultured Acetatifactor sp.
TCAAATACCTCCTCGCCGTAAAGCATTTCTATGTCCTGGCGCGTCACGTCGATCCTGGGTGCGAGATGATTTTCAAGATAATCCACCAGATTTATCTTAAGCGCCCGTCTTTTCCCTTTGATATCCACAATGGAGGAAACCGAAAAGTAAAGGTACAGCCCCAGAAAACTCACTATGTAAAAAGGCAGAATGGCTCCGATGGTTTTTCCCCTCATAATACACCTGCAGGCCCCGACTCCTGCAAACACCACCGAGAGCAGAATGGACTGACCAGAGAGATGGTACATCAATCCAAAAGACATATGGGCAAAGCTTAACCGGTTCATAAACTTGTCCACAAACACGGGTATGTTTGCGACCCCGTTGCTGAGCTGATAACAATTCGCAAACTTTAACTTGCACTGCTTAAGCATCTTATTGCCCGTTGACGCCATATTGTCAGCCTGACGGATAAGATTTCTGTACAGAAGTCCCAGAAACACCCTTAGAAAAATACTGATGCAAAGAAACGACAGCATTAACGCCGTTATTACCTTCTCATCCATAAAAATGTCAAACATACAGCACCTCCATCTGACGGCAGGACTTTTTTAAAGGTTTACCTGTCCCCAGAACCATTGTACCTGAAATATTCCTGATTTTATAGAAATTTTCATCGTCAAGTTTTATCACCTTTTGACATCTTTATATGTTCATTCGACATGCAAAAAGCCTGCGGCACCCGTGAAGCAGTGCGGCAGGCTAAGCGTGACACAGGATTTCACTCTCTTTGATATACCTCATAAAGCTGATTTTCATATATCAGGGACATCTCGTCTGAAATAACATTATTTATAATATTCCTTCTGTCTTCCTCCGAAACTACAAAGAACCACTCTCCCTGATTTTCCCCCTTGTTTATTATGGCAAAATCAGGATCC
Source organism: uncultured Acetatifactor sp. (assembly GCA_947626405.1). Classification (GTDB taxonomy): domain Bacteria; phylum Bacillota; class Clostridia; order Lachnospirales; family Lachnospiraceae; genus Acetatifactor. The sequence continues at coordinate 921 of CANQSE010000092.1, forward strand.
TCGCTGACCTCCTCCAATGACAGCCCCTCTCCAAGCTGCATGTGATAAATAATCTGCTGACGCGCAAGAACGTCACTTATTACATAAGAAGCGTTTTCCTCACACTGTACATGCTTTACGGCATCAAAAGCGTAATAATCATTTAAGTAATATTCCTGATTATGCCCGCTTCCAAGCATACACCAGACATACACTGCCATAACCGGAATATTGATAAAAGAAATATATCGCGGGAGTCTCTTTTCAGGCTTTAATATCCTTTTGACAGGCCGGACAAGCCACTTTAAAAACAGACATGCCATGACTGTCAAAAATACGCCCAGGAAAGAAAATACTCTGTTAAAAGGATATACGCTCTGGATAACAAGTATCAGATACATTGTTATAAAACCGACGCTTGAAAGTATATACGCGAAATAACCGCCTTGACCTTCCAGTTCCTGACCCTTCCGCTTACATCTGACTAAAATCAGGATTCCCACGAGAAGTATTCCGATTACAATACACGTGAACACGGCAAACATGGAAATGTGGTAAAATCCCACAAATTCTCTGAGGATGTCCCTGAAGAAATACTTAAAATCCCTGAAAAAGTCTTCTCTTGAAATGCTCTGCAGATTGCGATCGGACGACATTATCTGAATACCTCTCACTACGCAGCTTCTGGGGTATTCAAAAATAACGGCTGAATCGCTTTTAAACTGCGGCAATTCCGCCCTGATGCTCTGAGCCCCCATGAAAGCCCACAGCACGCCATATGAAAACACAGTAAAAAGCGCTGCCGCGACAGAGCTTATGATAAGCTGCAATAACCGTTTATATTTTTTTAACAAAAGCAATAATACACCAAAGCACACGCATACAGGCAGTACCCAGTACAGGCTTGACATCAGTGTATATAATCCCAGATACAGCGCTGCGGCAAATAACACATAATACCGTATTTTATCCTTTTTACAGCTTATCTGCAGTCCGCAGTAAAGCGAGAGTATCAAAAAAATGTCGCCAGAGAATACCCTCTGCCCTGAACAGCATAGCTGTTTACAAGGAAGAAAAAGCCGTAGAGATAAATTCCAAAGATTGCAATTCCCCTGGAAAAAAGCTCCTTTAAGACAAGATAGAGCAAAATCAGGGAACCGGTTGCAGCCAGCAATGACACTCCTCTGAGCCCTATATATACCCCGAATATTTTAAAAAAAGAAGAAAGCATGGAAAAGAAAACATGATTATTGGGGGCCGGCCAATGGGTAGCAGAATATACAAATCCCCTGTCAATCATGTTTATATAAGTCCATTCCTCGTCGTACCAGGGAGTAACCGCAAACATCCGATACGTATAATAACATATATAAAAAAGCAAAATAACAAAAAACCGGAAATTTTCCCTGAATATTTTACCGCATCTTTCGCCGAATCCTTTAGCAAATCTCTCAAACAATGCTTTCACCTGTATAATCCGCCTTTCTGCAAAGAGCACCTTTCCGCAAATACCACCGATCACTTTATACCAAAAATTATATTCCTTGTCAAAAATTTCCTGTCATAATTTCAAATTGTATAGCGCCGTATCCGTTGACAAAAAAAAAATGAAATTGTAGAATAAGACATGGAATTTTGTTATGCGGGAGATGATTCCAATGGGGAAAAAGTTTTCTTTTAAAAAGAAAATGCTGATTGTTTTGGGAACGGTCTTTTTTATAACGGCCGCCGTCCTTGGAAGTATCAAGCTGTACCGAATCCACCTTAGGGATCAGTCCGGCATCCTCCTGGCTTTTGACGACTACAATGAAGGTACCTGGCGCCAGGCCATGGAGCTTTTTGACAAATACGACGTTAATGTCACATTTTTTATCAATGCGTACGAGCCCACAGACTTTTGCTATGACGCCATTGAGCGCGGACATGAAATTGCTTTTCACGGCGCTGTCCACGAAAACATGACGGATCTGTCAGAACAGGAAGTGTACGATATCGCCATATCACCAATAGAGGTTTTTAAAGAAAATGGTATCGAGCTTACAACCTTTGCCTATCCGGGCGGAGCGCATAACGACGCTCTCGATGAAATGCTCCTTCCGCACTATAACATTCTTCGCGGTGCATGGTACAAGGAAATCCATCCGAAGTGCGACCTGCGCCACGGTTTTATAGAAGCAATGCCGATTGACAATTATTATTATCCGACTCAGGAGAGCTTCGAGACCGCTATTGACAGTGTGCTGAATGAGGTCTCACAGACAAAAGGCGTTGTGGTGTGCCTCTACAGTCACTCCGTCGACGACGGCGGCGATTGGTGCATCGCATGGGACAAGCTTGAGTATCTGTTAAAAAAAGCCCAGGAGATGAATCTGCAGTTTTATACATTTAAAGAGCTTGAAGAAAACTGACACTCATAAATAATGCAAACCTTTGTAAAATAGTAAAAGAAGGAAAAAAGAAAGGCGGTCAGATATGAAGTACAAAACACAAGGCACCTGCTCACAGGAAATCGAAATCGAACTCAAAGACGGGCTGATCGATTCAGTCACCTTTACCGGCGGCTGCAATGGCAACCTGCAGGGAATCAGCGCTCTGGTCAAGGGTATGAAGCCCCAGGACGCAATAGAAAGGCTTAAGGGAATCCGCTGCGGCATGAAGCCGACATCCTGTCCGGATCAGCTCGCTCACGCGCTGGAAAGCATGATTTGAATAATGTGAAAAAGGAGTCCCATTATGAAAAAAATTGTCTTGACAGGCGGGGGAAGCGCAGGACATGTCACCCCTAATATCGCACTGCTGCCGGCGCTCCTTGACGCGGGCTATGAAGTCACATACATGGGATCATATGACGGCATTGAAAAAAAGCTGATCAGCGATTTTGATATCCCCTACATCGGGATTTCCACCGGAAAATTCCGACGTTACCTGGATCCCAAAAATCTCACTGATCCTTTTCGGGTATTAAAGGGTTATTCACAGGCGCGTAAATATCTTAAAAGCCTCAGACCCGATGTTGTTTTTTCCAAGGGCGGTTTTGTAAGCGTCCCTGTCGTGCGGGCCGCCTCCTCCCTTAACATTCCCTGTATTATTCACGAATCCGATATGACGCCGGGACTGGCCAACAAGCTCTGCATACCTGTGGCAAAAAAGGTCTGCTGCAATTTTCCGGAAACTCTTAAGTATCTGCCGGAAAAGAAAGCTGTGCTGACAGGATCGCCAATCCGCGCGGAGCTTGCCAGGGGAAATAAGCTCTCAGGCCTGGATCTATGCGGTTTTTCCGCAAATGATCCCGTGATCATGGTAATAGGCGGGAGCCTGGGCGCCGCCAACGTAAACAAGGCCGTGAGGGACGCGCTTCCTCTCCTGTTAAAGGACTTTCAGGTCTGTCATCTCTGCGGGAAGGGGAAAACAGACAATCTCCTGCTCAACACGCCGCGATATAAACAATTTGAATACATCAAATCCGAGCTTAAGGATCTTTTTGCAATGGCCGATGTTGTGATCTCACGGGCGGGAGCCAACGCCATATGCGAGCTTCTGGCTTTAAAAAAGCCAAACATCCTGATTCCGCTTCCTGCCTCCAGCAGCCGCGGGGATCAGCTTTTAAACGCCAGGTCATTTGAGTCGCAGGGCTTCTCGATTGTCATTGACGAGGACGACCTGACTCCGGAGCTGCTTTCCGATAAGGTGCACGAGCTTTTCCTTGCAAGGCAGACATACCGCGACACCATGAGCAGAAGCAGTCAGTTAAACCCTGTAGACACTATCATGTCGCTTATAAACGAAGCTGCGGAGAACAATGCGTCATAGAAAGCCATTTAATAAATTATCTGACTTTCGTGTCATATTTTGTCCTCTCCCCGCCGATATATTTTGGTCTTGTTCTTGCGCATACCACATGCGCGTCGCCGATCTGACCGGTGCGGATTCGCACCGGTACAGCCACGTCCCTAAGGTGCATGCCTATCAGGGTATCTCCTATGTCGATGCCCGCATGGGCCGCGATGTGCTCCACAGCCACCGGACAGTCAAAAGCCTTATAAGCCGTAGACGCAAAGGAGCCTCCCGCTTTTGGCTGAGGCACGGCATTTACGATCTCATAGCCGTAGCGATCTGCAGCCTCTTTCTCCAGAATCAGAGCGCGGTTTAGATGCTCACAGCACTGTGCGGCAAGGTAAACTCCCGCTTCCTGAGTCGCCTGATAAATTCCTCCAAAGACCGCTTCCGCAAGATCCGGACTGGAAAGAGTTCCTATTGTCACGCCGCCCACCTCGCTTGTGGAACAGCCCACCACAAGAATCTGTCCTTCCTCGAGATTTGCGGCGTCCAGAAGTTCCTTAGCCGCTCTGTACGCTTCTTCACCGATTATTGCCATTTCCTCAGTCATACAAATCTCCATTCCAAGGCTAATTAATTCGCCTTTGAGTGTTTTACGTGACGGGGCGACGCTTCAGTGCTCGCCTACATATTTAGTCTCTCCGGAACCAACAACAATGATACCGTTTTTCGTTTTCAGCCACACGCTTACCGCAGTGGGATTGTAAATTGTGAGCCCGTCAGCGGAAAACTCCTGAGCCCTGACAGCCAAATTATAAGTGCATATCTCCATATTTGTCGCATACCAGATGTCATCCCTGCCGGACATCTTCTCCACAAAAGCTTCTATCACATCCCAGTTTCCCGATCTTCCAAATTCAAAACTGTGACCCCAGACATACATTATCGGCAGCTCATAGAAATCCATGATATTCAAAAACTGCTGTCCAAGCTCCATAAGCCTGGGATTGTCGTGGTGGCAGGTGGGGTGCCACGCCATAAAATCAGCCGGCGGGAAGAAACCCATCGTGCTCTGCACCGTGCGGGAATATTTGATTCCAAGGCTGCGGGCGATTTCTATGACACTTGCGTCATAATTTCCAAAGGCATAGGACAGACCCTGTACAAGCTTGCCGCTCATTCTCTCCAATTCCTTCCTGTCTTCCTGAAGCTCAAGCAGCATCTGCTGTCCGGAGATTGTGGTTGGGTTCCTGTGCTGGAGCCCATGACAGGCGATTTCATGCCCATGATAAACCTCCTCCAGCTCATCCTCTCCTATAAATACATCCTTCTCACGATTCGGTCCCAGATTTTCGGAGTTTAAATGAAATGTGGCCTTCATTCCTCCCTTGCGGAAAATCTCGGCAAGCCGTCTGTCATAAATCTGACCGTCGTCATAGCTGAAGGTCAGAGCCTTTATCTTTCCCTGCGGGTATACAAATCTCATATTTCCTCCTCTCAAGCCCTTTAAGGCTTTTCACCCATACTTTACCTAATCATAACATAATACACCAAAAAAACAACACTATTTTTGGCAGATTGGAATATAGTAGATAGAATCTTAATATAATACAGGAAATCCGTTTATGCAGCTTGTTCCTTCATTCCTGTTTGGCATATCAGCCAGTCTTGACGCGCTGTTGGTCGGCGTCAGTCTCGGACTTCGCGGCACGCACATAAGAGTCTTTCAAAACCTGTTCATCAGCCTGATCGCCCTTTTAGGCACCTGCCTGTCGGTCGGAGCGGGAAGCCTCTTAACGCCTTTTCTCCCCGCCATTCTCTGCCGCATAGCGGGCAGTGTGATCCTGCTGCTTCTGGGAATATATTATATTGCCGGATGGCTGACAGCTCATTTAAGATATCCACATTCCGATATGCTGTCGGAAGCCGAATCCCCTGCCCTGATATCCGCCGAAGGCTCGCCTGTCCTCTCGCCGACGCAGGTCCTTCTGTTGAGCATGACGCTGTCCGCCAACAATTTAGGCATCGGCCTCAGCGCCAGCATCGCAGGACTTACGCTTATACCAGCCGCCACCGCCACATGTGTCTGCTCAGTCCTGTTTCTTTACCTTGGGAACAGACTTGGCAGAAGCGCGCTAATGCGTCTGATCGGCGGTCTGTCGGATCCCATCTCCGGCATCCTGCTTATAGGACTCGGCATAATACAGCTTTTTTTCTGAAATCTCTTTGCGAAACGGGCTTTTCCGTTCCGCATTACATAAAATCCCTCTATAAGGTAAAAATATATGGAAAGAAAGAGGGTATGCTGATGAAACTGTCTGATATTCTGGATGAAAATATAAAATTTCTGGAGGACAACCTGCCAGTCGGGAGAAGCTTTGATATTATGAGCCGGACGCTAAGGCTTGGTCAGACAAAAGCCTATTTTGTCGGAATAAACGGATTCTGCAAAACTGAGGTTCTCCAGCAGATTTTTTCCGATCTGCAGTCTCCGCTGTATATGGCGGACGACGTGGTGAGAGACATCCGGGAATTTGTGGACGCTAAAATCGGATATGCCCAGACAAGCCTCTCCGATTCCTGGGATAACATATTTCACAGCCTGCTCAGCGGTCCGTCCGTCCTTTTTATAGACGGCTTTTCCCAGGCAGTGCTGATCGACGCCAGATCATACCCCACCAGAAGCATTGCCGAACCTGATTTGGAAAGGATTACAAAGGGCTCCCGTGACGGATTTGTTGAGACACTGCTTTTAAACGCCAATCTTATCCGCAG
>CANQSE010000093.1 GCA_947626405.1 uncultured Acetatifactor sp.
GCTCATCCGTGCATATCTTTTTTTCGTTCATCCTGGACATTATGCTTCCGGCTATGTCCGGAATAATTGACTCCCCTCCGTTGTCCTTAACGGTGGGGATTTCCCATTTGTCCAGCATTGTCCCGTCTGCGTTAAAGAGGCCAAGCTTCACGCTCGTACCTCCCACATCCACCCCGAACGCATAATTTCCCATGTGCAATACCCCTTTTTTCTATTCTTCTTCCTCGTCCCTCTTTTTTGCAAGAGAATTTTGAACGCGGGTGTAGAGCTCCTGAGCCGCGTTGTAGCCCATCTTCTTCTGACGGTGATTGACCGCGGCCGACTCGCATATTATCGCAAGGTTCCGCCCGGGACGGATGGGAATGTTGTGGCATACAACCTTGTTTCCCAGATATTCCGTATAATTTTCCTCAAGCCCCAGCCTGTCGTATTCCTTGTCCTTATCCCAGTCCTCCAGACGGATCACAAGATCCACATTCTGAGTGTCTTTTACAGAGGATGCGCCAAACAATGCTTTTATATCCACAATTCCGATACCGCGCAGTTCAATCAGGTGCTTTGTCACATCCGGCGCGCTTCCCACCAGCGTATCGTCGCTTACCTTTCTAAGCTCAACCACATCGTCGGTCACAAGACGGTGCCCCCGTTTTACAAGCTCAAGAGCCGCTTCGGATTTTCCTATTCCGCTCTCGCCTGTTATAAGCACGCCCTCTCCGTATACATCGACAAGCACTCCGTGTACCGAAATACATGGGGCAAGCTTTACGTTGAGCCACCTTATCGTCTCCGCCATAAATGCGGAGGTCGATTTCTTTGTGGACAAAACGGGAACTCTGTGAGCAACGGCGGCCTGTATGAAAATAGGATCCGGCTGCAGCTCACGGCAGAACACCACCGCCGGAATGTCATAGCTTAAAAGCTCGTTGCATATCTCCCGCTTTCTCTCGTCGCTCAGGCTTTCCACGTAAGTGTATTCCACAAATCCCACCACCTGGAGACGGGTTGCGTCGAAATGCTCAAAATATCCGGTAAGCTGCAGAGCAGGGCGGTTTATATCCGGCTGGGTCAGGCGGATGCCCTTCGTCTCAATCTCCGGTGTCAGATTGTCAAGTTTCATCTTTTCGATGAGCTGGTTCAAAGCAATGGTTGCCATATCTCCCTCGTTTCTGTGCGGCCGCAGCTTGATACGTCAAAAGCCCGCCCCGCCGCACGGCGGCGGACCCTTCTGTCATTTCTGAGTATAGCACACGTCGACATTTCTGTGAAGTAAATTTATTTTTCCCTGAAGAAACTGTAGATTCCTTCCGCCGCGCTTCTGCTTATCTCCGGCAGGGACGCAAGTTCTTCCACGGATGCGGCGCGGATCTCCTCTATGGACCTGAAACGGCGCATCAGCGCTTTTCTGCGGGCGGGGCCAACCCCCGGGATATCGTCAAGCACGGATTTCACCTGTGCCTTGCTGCGCAGAGATCGGTGGTATTCTATGGCAAACCGGTGCGCCTCGTCCTGTATGCGGGTAATGAGCCTGAAACCTTCGGAATGTGTGTCAATCGGAAGCTCCACATTGTTAAAATACAGCCCTCTCGTCCTGTGATTATCGTCCTTAACCATGCCGCAGACCGGAATAGAAATCTTTAACTCATCCAGCACGGAGAGAGCGATGTTGACCTGTCCCCTGCCGCCGTCCATCATAAGAAGATCCGGGAATCTGGTAAAGCTGCCGTATTCCATATCAAGCTCCTTCTCCTCGAGCTCACGGCTCTCCTCCAGCCCATGGCGGAAACGCCTGGTAAGCACCTCACGCATACAGGCGTAATCGTCAGGTCCGGAAACCGTCCTGATCCTGAATTTCCTGTAATCGCTTGGCTTTGGCCTGCCTTTTTCAAAGACGATCATTGAGCCCACATTCTCAAAGCCGTTTATATTTGAGATGTCAAACGCTTCCATCCGCTCGATGCGCTCCATCCCGAGCAGATCCGCGATCTCCTTCACGGCGCCGATCGTCCGGCCTTCCTCCCTTTTGAGCCTCTCCCTGTCCTGTTCCAGAATGTGCCTTGCGTTCTGTGCCGCGAGCTCCACAAGTTTCTCCTTGGAGCCTATCTTGGGAACCTTGAGGTATACCCTGGCGCCCTTACGCTCCGTAAGCCATTTTTCAATCAGGGCGCTGTCCTCAATCTCATACTGAAGCATGAGCTCTCTTGGAATAAACGGCGTACCGGCATAAAACTGCTTGACAAAATTTTCAAGAATACCGGCCCTGTCATTTTCAGACACATGTGTCATATAATAGTGCTCGCGCCCGATAAGCTTTCCGTCACGCACAAAAAACACCTGCACCACGGCCTCCCTGTCGTCCTGGTACATGGCAATTATATCCTTGTCCTCCCCCACACTGTCAGTAATCTTCTGTTTCTGCGCAACCGCCCTCACGCTGTTTGCCAGATCGCGATAACCCGCCGCCGTCTCAAAATCGAGTTGTTCAGCGGCCGCCTTCATCTTTTCGTCAAGGCTTTTAAGAATCGTTCCGTAATTACCGTTTAAAAATTCGAGAGCCTGATTCACCTGCTCCCTGTACTGCTCCCTGCTTATATAGCCCTGACAGGGCGCCTTGCACTGTTTGATATGATAATTCAGGCAGGGCCGCTCAAGACCTATGTCTCTTGGCAGACTGCGGTTGCACGTGCGAAGACCATACAGCTTATTCAGCAGATCTATGGTGTCTTTCACGGCTGCGGCGCTTGTATAAGGGCCAAAATATTTGGAGCGGTCTTTTTTCATGGTGCGCGAAAAAACAATGCGGGGATATTCTTCCCCCACAGTGACTTTGATATAGGGATATGTTTTATCGTCTTTTAACAGAGTGTTATATTTGGGGGAATTTTCCTTGATAAGATTATTTTCCAGCACAAGTGCTTCCAGCTCCGAGTCGGTGACAATATACTCGAAGCGGGCCACAAGAGAAACCATTTTGTCAATCATAGGACCGCGTCCGATGTTTTCCCTGAAATAGGATCGGACGCGGTTGTGTAAGTTTACGGCCTTGCCCACATACAATATGACATCCTTGTCATCTCTCATAATGTAGACGCCGGGCTCCCTGGGGAGCTTTTTAAGTTCTTCCTCAAAATTGAACATTGGACACCTAATCTATCTTTCCCTGGGAAAACCTTCCCACCTGCGGGGGGTCATCCTGAACCTGCGGTTCTGATGCGGGCTGTTCCTGTGCCGCTTTTTCCGGTGCGGGCTGTTCAGGTGCCACCTTTTCTGATGCGGGCGGCTCTGACGCTGCTCCCTCCGGCGCGGACTGCTCAGGCTCTGCTTTCTCCGGTACAGTCTGCTCCTGTCTCGCCTTTTCTGGTGCAGACTTCTCGGGCTCTGCCTTCTCCGGTACAGCCTGCTCCTGTCCCGCCTTTTCCGGTGCGGACTGTTCAGGCACCGCCTTTTCTGGCGCGGCCTGCTCCGATGCTGCTCCTTCCTTTGCGGGCGGCTCCGGTATTCCTTTTTCCCTGCGGAAAATTTCCATAAATTCCTTGCCTGTGATAGTCTCCTTTTCGATCAGGTACTCCGCAAGCTTGTCCATTACATCCCTGTTTTCCCGCAGCATTTCCAACGCCTTCTCATAGCTTTCCCTGAGGATCTCCACAACCTCGGCGTCAACCTCCGCGGCTGTCGCGTCGCTGCAGGTCAGCTCCGCTCTGCCCTCAAGGTACTGACTTTCAATGGTTGCCAGCGCGGCTAGACCGAATTTTCTGCTCATGCCGTATCTCGTTATCATATTGCGGGCGATGCCCGTAGCCCTTTCGATGTCGTTTGCGGCTCCGGTGGTCACCGTGTCAAACACAATCTCCTCCGCAGCGCGTCCTCCCACGAGTCCCACAAGCATATCGCGCAACTCCGCCTCCGTGTTAAGGTATTTCTCCTCCTCGGGCACCTGCATCACGTATCCCAAAGCTCCCATAGTGCGGGGCACAATTGTAATCTTCTGAACAGGCTCGGAATTTTTCTGGAGCGCGCTTATCAGCGCATGACCGACCTCGTGATAGGAAACGATTCTGCGTTCTTCCTTGCTCATAATACGGTCTTTCTTTTCCTTGCCCACCAGCACCACTTCCACGGCGTCGAACAGATCCTTCTGGCTCACATACTCCCGACCTTCCTTTACCGCGTTGATGGCCGCCTCGTTAATCATGTTTGCAAGATCGGAACCTACCGCGCCGCTGGTTGCAAGCGCAATTGCGTCAAGATCCACACTCTCGTCCATCCTGACGTCTTTTGCGTGAACCTTAAGAATCTCCACACGCCCTTTCAGATCAGGCTTATCAACTATAATCCGCCTGTCAAAACGACCCGGGCGCAGCAGCGCCTTGTCAAGGATCTCAGGGCGGTTGGTCGCTCCCAGGATAAGGATACCCTTTGAGCTGTCGAAACCGTCCATCTCAGACAGAAGCTGATTCAGCGTCTGTTCACGCTCCTCGTTTCCGCCGCCGTATTTGGAATCACGGCTGCGCCCGATGGCATCGATCTCGTCTATAAAAATAATACATGGAGCGTTCTTTGTGGCTTCCTTAAACAGATCCCTCACACGGCTTGCGCCCACGCCCACGTACAATTCGATAAAATCCGAACCCGTCAGCGAAAAGAACGGCACGTGCGCCTCTCCGGCGACTGCCTTCGCCAGCAGGGTCTTACCTGTTCCGGGCGGGCCGACCAAAAGCGCACCCTTCGGAAGCCTTGCGCCGATTTTTGAGTATTTTCCGGGATTATGGAGGAAATCAACCACCTCAACAAGCGATTCCTTTGCCTCGTCTTCTCCCGCCACATCCTTAAAGGTGACGCCTGTTTCCTTCTGCACGTACACCTTTGCGTTGCTTTTTCCGACTCCCATAGGACCGCCGCTTCCGCCCATCTTCCTGAAAAGCAGACTCAGCAGGATCCACATAAGCACAACCGGCAGAATCACTCCCACCAGAATATTCAGTATCCACTCAGAGCTGTCGCTTAACGTCCTGTGTCCGTCGATTCCGTGGGCTTCCAGCCGCGACATCAGCGTGTCCATATCCTCCATGAGGATTGTGGTATACTGCCGGGGGTTATTCTGCGAATAAAGCCCAAACCCGAATCCGTACCCATAACCGTAATCCGAATACCCGTTCTGCGCATTACCGCCTTGCGCATCTTCCCTGAGAGTAAACTGTATCTCGCCCGTGCTCAGCAGGTTGACCTCCTCCACCTTATCCTGTTCGATATATTCCAGAAATGCGGTGTAGGTAACCTCCTCGCTCTCCGCGCTGTTTGTCAGCATCCTCATTACATTCAGCGCAAGAATCAGGGTTCCAAGCGTAACAAGGACTACAACAAGCATGCTTGGGCGCCTGGGCGGCTCTCCACGTCCGCCGCCTCCGTTGCCGGAAGGACCGTTTCCGCCCCCGTTGTTATATCCTCCGCCATTTTCGTATTGATTCGGTTTATTATCCATAAACAGCTCCGTTTCCAAAAATTTATATCACGCGGTGACTCTAAATCTATTTTATTATAGGTAGGAAAAGCCAATAAATCAATAGCATATTTGTGAAAAAAATGTGTTTATTGCTAAAAGATTTATAAACTCAAAAAAGGAAGGCTGTCTCTTTCGGAAACGCCTTCCTCTTTCCGCGTCTGTTTTAATACTGATTCACGGCGTTACGGAGCCGCGTTTCTCTTTTCCGCAATACCGAAATTAATATAGTGTACAACGTAAGCCGCCCAGTCATTGCCGAACGTTGCGTTCAAATCTGAATAGCGGTTCCGGTACGCTTCAGCGTTGAATGTTTCTGAACCGCTTCTGCCCTCTTTAAGTCCGAACTGTATAAAGTGATTCAGATATGACTCCTCGTCGTCGCCAAAAGCCTTTTGCAGATCGGAGTAAGTGGATTTATAATACTCGTATTTATAAACGCTCTCGGGAAGTCTGCCGTTTACCATCACCGAAGCCAGCTCCTTCTTTTGCTCTTTGAGCGAGGGCGCAGGAGCTTCAGACTCGTCCTTCATGGAATATTTGGATGCGGGCGTTTTTAAATTTCCGTCCTCCACCACGAAAGAAGCGGGCGCGAAACTATAATATTTAAAGAGGGTTCTGTTGTTTTCGTCCTGCAGTGAAGCCTTGCCCACTGTTCCTCCCATTGTTACGTTGGCCTTCATCAGAGAGGAAGTTTCTATTATCTGCAGCTCCTCCACGTTGTCGTTAAAGGTGCAGCGGGCGTTATCATAGACATACGCATTTTTCACATTGCCGTTTATGGCTGCAATGCTGTTCTTGAGCACATAGCACTCCTCAATCTCGGGAGCGGACACTATAGCCAGAGTGTAGGTATTTTCAATGGTCAGGTTGCTCAGCTTTTTGTCAATCTTAAGATCCAGAGAAGCCGGAGAAGCCGTCACCACCACCGTGTCCCCGTCCTTTATTTCCTGGTAAAAATAGTACATCTCACGCGGCGTTCCTTTTTCGTCCCATGGATAGTTGGCCTGGAAACGCCACTCGCCCCTATCCTCCATATACTTGAGAGTATAGGTCTTCGACCCTTCCGCGGAAACCTTAAGCGGCCCAAAGCATGGCACTGAAGCCACACAGCATATCACCGCCAGCAAAAAAGCTATTTTTCTGATTTTCTTCATATAGATCCCTCCTGTATTTTGTGGTGGACTATATAAACTCCACGTCCCTATTATAAAATAAGTAAAGGGACAATTGCAACAATTTGAGCGCATATTTTCTCACTTTTTTGTTTGAATTAATCCTTTTAACCTTAAAAAAACTGTGATAAAATAGGTAAGTGGTTATTTAAATATACTTCAGGGTCTGGGAGAAGCCATATGAAAGCGGGATTTGACAACGAAAAATATCTGAAAATGCAGTCCGAGCACATCAAGGAGCGCATCAGCCAGTTCGGCGACAAGCTGTACCTGGAATTTGGAGGAAAGCTCTTTGACGATTATCACGCCTCAAGAGTCCTGCCGGGATTTGCTCCCGATTCAAAGCTCAGAATGTTGATGCAGCTCTCCGACTGCGCCGAGATTGTCATCGTCATAAACGCCGCCGACATTGAAAAGAATAAGGTCCGCGGCGACCTCGGCATCACCTATGACGTGGATGTTCTCCGCCTGAGAGACGAATTTCAGGAGAAGGGCCTTTTCGTCGGCAGCGTCGTAATTACACACTATGCCAATCAAAACAGCGCCGACCAGTTTAAGGCCAAGCTCGAAAAAAAGAATATAAAGGTTTACCTTCACTACACAATCGAAGGCTATCCCTCAAATATCCCTTTAATTGTAAGCAGTGAGGGTTACGGGAAAAACGACTACATAGAAACTTCAAGGCCCCTTGTGGTCGTCACCGCCCCGGGACCCGGCAGCGGCAAAATGGCCACCTGTCTTTCC
>CANQSE010000094.1 GCA_947626405.1 uncultured Acetatifactor sp.
TAAGCAGATATATTACAATAAGCGCACCCAGCAGATAAAGCAGGGTTCCTATCATTTCTTTCATAACCTTTGTCATGGTTTTTCATTTTCCTCCAATTCAAGCTGCCTTACGGTCTCTCAAGCGTTATTCTCCCGAGCCTGCCGCTCCTGAAATCATCAAGCAGAATCCCTGAAGCCTTTTTTATATCGGGCTTTTGTCCTTTTAAAATACATCCCCTGGAATCTGCGATGCCCTCCAGCGTCTCAGCCGGACTGCCGCGCCACTTAACTCCATAGCGCGCCTTTTCCGTGACAATGATCTCATCGTTCATTGAGCCGATAAAAGCCAGATTTCTTCCGGCCACAGGATCTTCAAATTTTGGCCACAGAATACCGGGAGTGTCAAGAAGCTCAAGACTCTTATTAAGCCTTATCCACTGTTTGCCCTTTGTGACTCCGGGTTTGTTGCCGGTTTTTGCGCACGCCCTTCCGGCAAAAGAATTTATAAAAGTGGATTTTCCCACATTAGGGATGCCTGCCACCATGGCCCTGACCGGCCGATTCAGTATTCCTCTCTTTTTATCGCGCGCAATTTTTTCCCTGCATGCCTCCTGCACCAGCCCGTTAATGGCCTTTATACCGGCTCCGGATTTTGCGTTGATCTCGAGCACATAATCCCCGCGGCTCTTAAAATAATCCGTCCAGAGCCTGTTATATTCGGCATCGGCAAGATCGGCTTTATTTAACAGTACAATCCTGGATTTTCCTGCGCCGAGGCTTTCTATGTCGGGATTTCGGCTTGATATCGGTATTCTCGCATCCGCAAGCTCGATAACAAGATCGATCAGCACCATATTTTCTTTCATCATCCTGACAGCCTTGGTCATATGCCCCGGATACCAGTGATAACTGTTCTTATCCTTTTCGTCCATCTCCGTTACTTCCCTCATTTTACAAATCCCATGTGCTGCTGCGCACATCCGGCCCTGAACCATACCTTGCCTATGATATCGTTTTCAGACACCGGTCCGATGTTTGCCGAGCGGCTGTCTTCACTGTTGTCCGGATTGTCCCCGATACAGAAATACTCACCTACTCCAAGGGTAAGCCCGTTTTCCAATATGCTGGGATCGTTTAACCGCTCCGTGACCCACTGGCTCTCCAGTCCGTTCACATACAGCGTTCCGCCCGACACCATGAGCCTGTCGCCGGGGACGGCAACCACACGCTTTACATAATAATGCGAATTTACGTTGCCGTTTGGCAGAAAGACCACCACGTCACCCCTGCGCGGCGAAGATATCACATACAGGAACCTGTTGATATAAACCTTCTGTTCGTTATAAAGCGTAGGCTCCATGGAAACTCCGACAACATTTGTCGTCATGCCCATAAAATATACAAACACACCGGCTATAAACAGCGCTGCCAGTATTCCGAAGATCCACGTAAAAACCTCCCTTACGACAGCAGGGCTCCATTTTTTCTTTTTTCTGTAAAAGCTTAACCCTTTTATTTTAGCCATGCTCAATTCCTCTGCGGTACTAAACTAAAAAAATAGATTCCGCGACAGCGGCATTTACTTCTCAAACAAAGACATTATACCACGGACTGCAAAATAAAAAAAGGACAATCACAGCGGAATTGTCCTTTTCTTTTATTAAATTATTATTTTACAAGCTCTTTTACCTTTGCACTCTTACCTATGCGCTTTCTGAGGTAATTAAGCTTTGCGCGTCTGACTTTACCTCTCCTGACGACTTCGATTTTTTCCACATTGGGCGAATGAAGCGGCCATGTCTTCTCAACGCCGATGCCGTTCGATGTCTTTCTGACGGTAAAAGTCTCTCTGTTGCTTCCGCCCTGGCGCTTTAACACCACGCCCTCGAATACCTGTATTCTCTCGCGGTTTCCCTCTTTGATTTTACCGTAAACCCTCACGGTATCGCCAACCGAAAAATCATCTACCTTTTCTTTCAACTGTCCGGCTTCAATTTCCTTGATGATGTCACTCATAATGAGCCTCCTTTTTTAACCTGGATGTTCTTAATACACATATGGAAGCTGCTTTTGAGCTCCACCCGTAACAGAGGACCATCTCGTTTTTTTGCAACGTTAAAATTCTACCATATAAAAAAACATAATGCAAGCTTTTTTTCGTTTTATTTCCCATCCCCAACTGAAAATGAAATATCCTTATTAAATATTGTAATATTTTTTCAGTCAGGTCTGTCCCGTTTTCCGGAAAAAGAATGGTTTTACCGCCATATCCTTAATTCCCATCACTCCATAAGGAATGATCATGACAAAATACGGAAGCATGTACTGAGATGACGCTTCCCAGAAAATGTGAAACAGAAATCCACCGATAAAGACGATCGCAAAAAAACAGTCCTCCACGCCAAGGCGCCTGTTGAGCAGATAAAAAAGCGCCCCCACGATCATGGCAAATTCATAGATCCTTAAATACTCGTTGAGGAAAAAATGTGTGGCATCCAGGGATTCTCCCTGCCTTTTATGAAAAAAAGCCCTAGCCAAAAGAGAATAGTCAAACGACGTGTTTGGATTTTTAACTGTACTCTGCTGAATCAGATTCAGAGCTTCAAACGAAGGGTTCATCCATTCCGAACAGATCTTATTATAAAAGAATTTCATACAGTATCTTGGTTCCGCCAGAAAACGGCCGACCGATTCTCTGATGGACTCCCTGGACTGCCTTGCCGCCAGCTCCACATTCCGATTGTTATTCCAGTATACATCACGGTTATAAAAATTGTACCAGCCGTCGGCATATCCTCCCGTTTGGAGTCCCATTGCGATCCATGATATCTTCGGCGTCCCGACCTTGTCCTGCTCCGTATACCTCGAGAGATCCCGGTTGACAGCCGTCATGGCCAGCAAATATGCCGTAACCATCGCTCCGGTCAAAAGGACATTCGCCAGGATATTCCGTTTGTCCGCCCGTTTTACCGAAAAAAGGATAAGGATGCACACTTCCGCTATCATAAAGATCAACGCATTGTTTTTTGCCAGAATGGAAAGCGTATTCAGCAGGACAACAAGACCGAAATTCAGCGGCTGATGTCCTTCCCGATGAAGAAATTTCATCATAAAGAAGGCGGAGCCAAGGGAGAGCGCAAGAGACAAAAAGTTTCCGTATATGTAAGTCACATAGAGAGAAAGCGGCGTAAAAAACATCAGCGCGATCCCTATGCCATACTGCTCCTGTCCGTACATAAACCGGGTCATCTTGACGATCAGCCATATTATGAGCCAAAGATAAACTACATTCAGCACCTGAAGGGCATAATAATTATCCGCGCCCATAACGGCGAATACCAGTTTGACATAGTTCATAAAACTGTACTGAAACGGAAATAAGTCCATGTATCCGTAAGGCTCAAACTGTGAATATTCTCCCTTCAGCATGTCGGACGCAATCCACGTCATATAATATTGATCGCCCATCGGATAAAGACTTAAGAAAAAAACGAGAATGATATTCAGCAGAAAATAGATAAAACTGATCAGATAAAACGTCCTTTTGCCCGTCGTCGGTCTTACGCGCCTCAAAATCCCCACAACAGCGGCAAGGGCGAAAATCCTGAGCAAGATAAATCCCGCCTTCTGAGGAACAAAGATGACAGTATCACCCCCCCGGAAAACGTTATCGAATGGCGCATGCTCATGATAAGCAGGATCAAAAGAAAACCAACTGCAAAGACAAGGACCGTCATTAACATAAAGCGCAGCAGCCCTTTTTCTGTTCTCATTTTTAAAGCTGATCTCATGTTTCTTCCACCTCCCGATAAGATCCTCCCAATGCTTTTCTATTCCTGCTTTTCAAGCCAGTAAAAGGTATCTCCCGCCTGATACAGTCCCAGCTTTTCCTGCAGTCTGAGTGCGGCTTCCCTGCAAGGCTCAACATGTCCGTAAGGGATATGGCCGCGCTCCAGCATACGGTTGATGACATACGATTCCAGAGACGCACCAACGCCGTTCCCTCTGAAATCTTCCGCCACATAGAGCATCCCCACGCCTCCCGCGGCGTGTACACCCGCGAATCCAACGAGTCTGTCCTCCACAAAGGCGCCATACAATGCTCCGGCGCACAGCCGCTCCTTCAGATACGCCCGGTTTTGCATACCGCAGAGCGCAATAATACAGGAAAGACTCTCCGCGTCCAGCCGCCGGATATCCTTATGCCTGACGGGCAGAGGCACCTTCCGGGTATAAAGAAACTGCCTGCAGACGAGAAGCTCCCTATAGCCCCGCTCCAGAAGCAGATTGCGCATGAAATCCCTGCTGACCAGATACCGTCTCGCCTCCTGCGGACAGACACCGAGCAGGTAACGCCCGTTTTCCGCCGAAGAAGCCTTTATCATACACACACCGCTTTCCCTGTGGTAAACGGCGACGTCTTCTCCTACGGTGCCAACGATCCTGCCCTGTCCTCCGGCAAGGCATTCCATCAAAGGGATCTGGTTCCTCTTATCTTTGGAAAGCCGTCCGATCAGTCGCTGTCTTTGTTCGTACCGTCTGTAAAGATCCGGCCGCAGCGTTCTCGTCCGCTCAACCGACTGCTCCAGCCGCCACTTTTCCACCTCTTTGTGGTTGCCCGACAAAAGGACGGAGGGAACGCTCTTTCCCATCCATACCTCAGGTCTTGAATACTGCGGATATTCAAGCAGGTCGTTGTGGAAGCTCTCCTCCTGAGCGGAAGCCCCGTTGCCGAGCACACCCGGCACAAGCCTTGCCACAGCATCTATGACAACCATGGCCGCGAGTTCTCCACCTGTGAGGACGTAATCGCCGACCGATACATAATCGGTGACTATCTCCTCCAGCACCCGCTCGTCAATCCCCTCATAGTGGCCGCAAAGAAGGATCATTTCCTTTTCTCCCGCAAATTCCCGCGCCATCTTCTGATCGAAACGGCGGCCCTGCGGGGTCAGATATACCGTGCGTATCTTCCTGTCTCCCGCCACGGCGCGGTAGGCGTCATAGACGGGCTGGGCCTGCATGAGCATTCCGGCGCCGCCCCCATAGGGCGCGTCGTCTACCTTCCCGTGACGCTCAAGCGTGTAATCCCTTATGTTTACGGCGTCAAGCGCAATGATGTTTTTCTCAACCGCTTTTCCGATAATGCTGGGGCTTAAGCCCTGAACAATCATTTCGGGGAACAGCGTCAACACATGAAATTTCATCACGTACCGTCCAACAATCCTTCCAGGATGTGTATGCGGATAAAGCCCTCCTCCACGTTTACATCAAGCACGCACTGCCTGATGGCCGGCAGAAGAAGCTCCCTGCCATCCTGCAGCTCAATCACATAAACGTCGTTGGCTCCCGTCTTGAGCACACTCTTTAGTATGCCGACAGGATTGTTATCCTCATCCTTTACCTCAAGTCCCTCCAGATCGGCAATAAAATACTCGTCCCTTTCAAGCCGCACTGCGTTTTTGCGCGGGACAAAAAGCGGACGCTTAAGATATTTTTCCGCGTCGTTTATACTGTCTATTCCCTCAAGCTTCAGTATCACAAACTGCTTAAAGAATTTTACGCTCTGAATATCAAAGCTTATTCTCTCTTTTCCGGTATCGAGCAGTATCTCCTTAAGCTTCTTAAACCGCGCGGGATCGTCGGTGGTAGGAAATATCTTAACCTCACCCTTTATCCCGTGTGTCGCGGTTATTATGCCAACCTGAAAAAAATCTTCCATCTTTACCTCTTACGCCTATATGATCTCCACATCCACTCTCTTGTTTTCCTTATACGATGCGGCTTTCACCACGGCGCGGATCGCCTTTGCTATTCTGCCCTGCTTGCCTATCACCTTTCCCATGTCGGAAGGGGCCACGCGAAGCTCAATCACAATGCTCCTGCCCTCGTTTTTTTCGGTGCCGGCAATCCTGAACAGCTTACCTACTACCTCCGTGGTCTGTGCGCCGTTTGCGAGCCACTTCTTTGCCAGTTCCTCGTTGATCTTGAATGTGCTGGGCTCAGTGCTGGGATCGTATGTCCCGATCTCCTCGATAAACCTTCCGTCTCTGGGTGAACGGGAATCAGCCACGACAATTCTATAGAAAGGCGCTTTTTTCTGTCCCATTCTTCTCAATCTGATTTTTACTGCCATTTTTTTACCTCTTTCCGCCGCCCTGCGCGGCATTTCTGATGTTTTTGTTTATGAAAAGGATATGACAGGCCCCAAAGCCCGCCCTCCGTCTTCATCGTTAATAAATAATTCAAATGCTTTTCAGAACGGGAACCGCTTTCCGCCCATTCCGGGGAATCCTCCGAACATACCGCGTCCCCTCTTTCCGCCTCCGAGCTGCTTCATCATTTTCCTGCTCTGTTCAAACTGTTTGATAAAACGGTTCACCAGGGCGATATCAACTCCCGCGCCTCGTGCAATCCGGTGTTTCCTCTGAGGGTTCAAAAGCTTCGGGTCACGCCGTTCTTCCTTTGTCATCGACAGCACGACAGCCTCCATATGCTTTAGCTGCTTCTCGTCCACCATGGATTCGATATCGGCGCTTTTTATGCCCAGACCCGGAAGCATGCCGAGTATACCGGAAAGCCCGCCCATATTCCGCATCTGCTTCATGCTTTCAAGGTAATCCTCAAAGTCAAATTTGCCCTTTTTCATACGGCCGGCCATCTCACGGCCCTTTTCTTCGTCTATATCGATATTTTCCTGAGCCTTCTCGATAAGAGTCAGCATATCGCCCATGCCCAGGATCCTGTTTGCCATCCTGTCGGGATAAAACTGTTCCATGTCGGAGAGCTTCTCTCCCATGCCGACATACAAAATGGGACGTCCCGTCACCGCCCGTATGGAAAGGGCCGCGCCGCCTCTGGTGTCGCCGTCCATCTTTGTCAGCACGACGCCGTCGATTCCAACCTTCTCGTCAAATTCCTTCGCAACGTTCACCGCATCCTGTCCGGTCATTGCGTCCACCACCAAAAGCGTCTGGTGTACAGATACGTTTTTCTTGATCTCCTGAAGCTCCGTCATCATGTCTTCGTCAACATGCAGACGTCCGGCCGTATCCAGAATGACCACATTGTGACCGTTTTTCTCAGCGTACGCGACGGCTTCACGCGCTATTTCGACGGGGCTGTGGTCCGTTCCCATGGAAAAAACGTCCACTCCCTGCTTCTGCCCGTTTATTTTTACCTGCTCGATTGCAGCAGGTCTGTAAATGTCACAGGCCGCAAGCAGAGACTTTTTGCCCTTTGTTTTCAGCTTTCCGGCAATTTTTGCCGTCGCCGTGGTTTTACCTGCGCCCTGAAGTCCCGCCATCATGATAACTGTGACCGCTTTTCCCGGCTGCATGGCGATCTCGGTGGTCTCCCCCGCCTGGGAAGCGTCGCTCACCAGCAGCGTCCGGCTGTCGCTGGCAAGGTTCGCCCCGCGGAA
>CANQSE010000095.1 GCA_947626405.1 uncultured Acetatifactor sp.
AGTGCGCTGCTGTATGCAGTTTGGTTATGCGGGTAAAGGTCTACTGCCACTTCTGCCGTTCTCCTTTCGCCGTCATCTGGTATTTTTACTTTACGGATTGCAAAAAAGTGTACTTTTTTACCTGTCATTCGACTTAACAAGCCAAAATGTATTATACAAATAAAACATGTAAAAGTCAACAAATCTCATAAATTTCTGTCAGGAAAATTTATACAAAATTTACTCTGATTCGCCAGGTAAAAAAGTACACTTTTTTACCTTTTGCGGACGGGCTTTTAAGGATGATACCAAAATACCAAAAAATTTAAAAAAGCTATTGACAGGCTGTAAAATCCGCTATATAATATGTACGTATTCTGAATGAAAGTCATTGAACTCACATATTTTTGTAAGTCATTGCTACTTTGATGATGGTTTACAAAAATATGTGATTTTTTGTCATATGTTTTAGAATATCAAAAAACAATTTTTTGAAGGAGGTACTGACATGAACAACGGTACAGTAAAGTGGTTCAACGCACAGAAGGGTTACGGTTTCATCACCAACGATGCTACCGGCGAGGAGGTATTCGTACACTTCTCAGCTATCAATGCAGAGGGCTTCAAGTCTCTGGAAGAAGGACAGAAGGTTACCTTTGATACCGAGAGCGATCCTCAGAACAGCAGCAAGATCCGCGCTACCAATGTTACGGTAGTGGCATAAAACCACAAAAATCAAAAATTCCCCCGGCGCCAAAAAGCCGGGGGAATTTTTTTATTTCAAATATAAGCCGCGGTTCCTCTGCGACGCCTAAAACACCGATATATCTCCGCGCCCCATAAGACACGCCAAAAGCCACAGTAACAGAAGGTGACATGGATAAAAGAAATAAAAGAAGTATTTAAGCTTCAGCCCTCGTCTGCCGTTGTATCCGGCTGCCGGAATCAGAGCGAAAAACGAGGTTATCTCGTTAAAAGACATAAGCGTCAGCACAATGCAGCCCCACATCATGGACAAATAGTGATTCCGGCGGAAGATATATACGGCCGTTATCGTCAGGACTCCCATACCGCTGTAGTCGGTCTTCATAAACTCCGCTATCCAGACAAACGCAGAAAGAGACGCCAGACAAAGTCCCGCCTTCATCCTCTCCTCTTTGGCATATCTGCCGCCGTACACAAACAAACCTAAAAACAGCGCGGCGCACACCGCCGCAAAAAGCAGGACGTTTTCCCATTGCTCCTCAAATACAAGCGTCACGGGCCGCTGCTTCATCACAAACATGCCAAAGACGACGGCTCCCGCAACGGACGCAGCCCACTGTAATAGTTCGGGAGACCTTGTCTTCATCAAAAAATCATAGGAGCACATGGCAAGCATGCCAAAAAGCAGGGTAAAATACACATTCTGATGGTCAAATTCCAGCACCCTGGCTCCAAAAGCCAAATCAAACGGCACCTCCGACAGCAATGAAAATACGGCCAGCCGAAGCGCATACCTTGATTTATTCGAGGTCTTCTGAAAGCCCTCCACCAGGAGGAAGCAAAATATTGGGAAGCCAATCCTCCCAATCATTCGCATACTGTAATACACGGTATAGAGACGGGATGTCATCTCCATCCTCGCAAGTATCGCGAGGGCAAAGTGATCTATAAACATTGTGACGATTCCGAACAGCTTTACGGTGCTTGAGCTGAACCATCCCGTCACCCCGGCCGGGCCGCGCCCCTCTCCATATCCATACAAAGGCTCCATATATTGCCGATGTCCTTTCTGCCTATCCCACCTTATATCCGTTGCCCCAGACGGCTTTGAGGTACCTGGGCTCTCTGGGGTTACTCTCTATTTTTTCTCTTATGTGGCGGATATGTACCGCTATGGTATTGTCCGCGCCGATAGGCTGCATATGCCATATTCTCTCATATATCTGGCTGTTTGACAATACCTGTCCGCGCTGCTGCACAAGCAGCCGCAGTATCTTGTATTCTATGGGGGTGAGACGCACATTCCTGCCGTCCACCGTCACCGCTCTGCGGATATCATCTATGACAAGTCCGTCCACTCTGTAAATCCTGTCTATGTTTGAGTACATATTCACAAGCTGGGTATATCGGCGCATCTGGGATTTTATCCTTGCCAAAAGCTCGAGCAGGTTGCAGTCGGCAGTGACATAATCGTCCGCGCCCGACTCAAGCGCCATGATCTTTGCGGTCTCAGCCGACTGCGCAGATATTACGATCAGAGGAATACTGCTTTTTTTCCTGAGGGCGGCAATTAGCTCAATCCCTTTGTCCCATCCCTTGTCATTCAGCTCCACATCTATCAGCATCAGTTGGATCCGTTCACTCTCCAGGGCTTTTTCAAGCGAAGCCGTGTCAGCCGCCGCAACTATGTCGAGTCCCTCTCCCGCAAGCAGCGGTTCCATTTTTTCTGCAATTCCCGTTTTGTTGTTAAATACCAAAACCTTTTTCCCCATTGTGTCCCTCCGTCCTCTTGTGAATCAAACCGATCTGCAGCGCTTCGGGCCCCTCATGTACCGTTTTGTACGCCGGAGCCTTCATTTAAGCGCGCCGCATACTCCCCGCCTCATTTTACAGTACCGATTCTACAGTACGTTTGTATCAAAGTTGCATACAAAAAAACAGAAAGTGAAAAATCACTCTCTGTTTATATAGACGGATTTTTTCGGGCAAAAGCCCTTCGGATTAACAAAATTATTTATCTTTTTTTGCTTTTTTGAAAAATTTTTTCCCGCTGCGTTTTTCTTCCTCCTTCTTTCGCAGCATCTCTGTCCTCTGTTTTTCAATCTCGCAGCGGATCTCCTCGTTTTTCTTTTCCATCTCCTCCACCTCAAACATATCCTCCCTGCGGAGACGGCGGAAACGGTTAATCCCTGCTACAAGAATGAGGACGCTGTCCTTAACTCCGTCAAACACTCCCTCCCTGTACATCGAATACACCACGAGTCCAAGCGGAACGGCCAGTATCATTCCGGCAACGCCCGCAACCCTGTAGCCCACATACAAAAGGATCAAGGTCGGCAGGGGAGGCACTCCGATTGAATCTCCCACGATCTTAGGCTGAATGAGCTGACGCGCAAGCTGCCCGACGCACCAGATAATCAGAAGCCCCACAGCCACCTGGTACTCCGAGGCAAAAATCTTTATAACCGCCCATGGGATCAGGATGGTGCCGGTCCCAAGAAACGGCAGGAAATCCATGATCGCAATGAATACGGCAATCAGCGCGTAATAGTTCACCTTTAAGATCCCAAGGCCGACCAGAAGAAGAAGATACATCCAGACTTCTATCTTAAGCTGAGCCTTGAGATATCCTCCCACTGATTTCACCAGGCTGCTGCGTATCATCCGGTAATAGACCTGAATCGTCGCCGGAGTATGCTTTCTGAACCACTCGTTGAGCTGCTGTCTCTCCGACACAAAGAAATACGCTGACAGAAGCGACATTATAATTCCGATAAAAATGGACGGAAGCTGCATTGCCAGACTTCCCGCGGCTTCTATCGTAGGCGTCCCCAACCTTTCCACGATTCCGCCCACGTACCCTCCGATCTGACCTGCAAGTTCATTGATGGTTGTGGGCGCTCCTCCCGGCAGGAAGCTCAAAACCTTGTCGAGGCTACGGAGCATATTGTCTATGTCGGCCTCCATCCCCGCCCACATACCCGGCAGAGCCATGATAAGACCGCCGACCTGATCCACGAGCCAGATGCCCAGAAAATATATAATCGACACCAGGATCCCGATAACCGCAATTATCACAAACGCGCTTCCTATTTTTCTCCTGAGTTTGATTTTTTCTTCAAAAAAACGCACCAGCGGCGATGCCATCAGCGCAATGATCCAGCCTGCCACAAAGGGCATGAAAAATACAATAACCTTTGGCAGCAAAAAAATCACCGCCAGCAGAATTACAAGCCCGATGATAAGATTGACCAAAGCTTTGCTGTACCGGTTCATTTGCTATCCTCCCATTCCCGTAATTCTTATCCTTCCTCCAGAATACTGTCCAGCAGTTCATAGATTTCGTCCCTGCCCTGCCTTGTCTGGGCGGAAAAAGGAATTATTCCTGAAGCTCCGCCGCCAAACGCGGAACGAATTACGCGAAGTTGCCTGTCCACCTGGCTGCGCTTCAGCTTATCTGACTTTGTCGCTATGACAACCGGACTGTACCCGCTGTCCGTGATCCATTTGTACATGATCATGTCGTTCTGTGAAGGCTCATGGCGTATATCCACCAGCAGAAAAACCTGTTTTAGCTGTCTGGATGTCTTAAGGTATTTTTCTATCATTTTCCCCCATTGGGCCCTTACGCTTTCCGATACCCTGGCATACCCGTATCCCGGAAGATCGACAAAATACATGCTGTCGTTTACGTTGTAGTAATTTATGGTCTGCGTTTTGCCGGGCTGCGAGCTCGTCCTCGCCAGGGCCTTCCGGTTCATAAGCGTGTTTATAAGCGAGGATTTTCCCACGTTGCTCCTCCCCGCAAACGCCACCTCAGGGTGAACGTTGTCCGGAAGCCTGCTTGTGATCCCGCACACAGTCTCAAGACTGACATTTTTTATTATCATGGGTCTTCTCCCGTGTATTACTCAAAGAAACGCCGTCATTGCGACGGCGTTTTACGCATGCACCGGCGTATAAGCCGTGTGTTTACTCTGTTCAGGCGCCCTTTGCACCGTCCTCCCTGATTGTCAGGGGCTCGCCGCTTCCCTCCACCGCGTCTTTTGTGACCACACACGCCTGAATGGAATCGTCTGACGGAATCGCATACATTGTATCCATCATAACACTCTCCATGATGGAGCGCAGTCCCCTCGCGCCCGTCTTTCTCTCAAATGCCTTCTCCGCTATCGCAAGAATGGCGTCGTCCTCAAAGCTTAAATCAACGTCGTCCATTCTGAAAAGCTTCTGGTACTGCTTTATCAGAGCGTTTTTGGGCTCCTTAAGGATACGCACCAGAGCCTCCTTGTCAAGCCCCCGCAGAGCTACGCATATCGGCACGCGCCCCACAAACTCGGGAATCAGGCCGAATTTCACAAGATCCTGCGGCGTGACCTCCTGCAGGAGATCACTGAGCTCCTTGGTGCTCTTTGCTGATATCTCGGTGTTAAACCCGATCGCCTTGCGGTCGAGCCGCGACTCCACAATCTTTTCGAGGCCGTCGAACGCTCCTCCGCATATAAAGAGAATGTTTGACGTGTCAATTGAAATCAGCTCCTGATGAGGATGCTTCCTTCCTCCCTGCGGCGGCACGCTTGCTATCGTTCCCTCGATAATCTTCAAAAGCGCCTGCTGGACACCTTCGCCGGACACATCCCGGGTGATTGAGATATTTTCTCCCTTTTTTGTAATCTTGTCGATCTCGTCAATATAGATAATGCCGTACTGGGCCCGCTCCACATCATAATCCGCAGCCTGAATAAGCTTTAAGAGAATATTTTCCACATCCTCTCCCACATATCCCGCTTCCGTCAGAGTGGTGGCGTCCGCAATGGCAAAGGGAACATTGATGATCTTTGCCAGCGTCTGCGCAAGATAGGTCTTTCCCGAACCGGTAGGGCCAATCATTATGATATTGCTCTTTTGAAGCTCCACATCGTCCAGATCCTTCGGAGCCATGACTCTCTTATAATGATTGTACACAGATACGGCCAGAACCTTCTTTGCAGCCTCCTGCCCCACCACATAATCGTCCAGAAACCTCTTGATCTGGATCGGCTTTAACAGATTGATGTCAGGACGCATGGCGATTTCCCGCTCGTCGTCCTCAAGCTCCTCCTCCAGAATATCGGCGCAAATATCAATACACTCGTCGCAGATATAAACTCCAGCCGGGCCCGCAATCAGCTTGCGCACCTGGCCCTGAGTCTTGTTGCAAAAAGAACATCTGATATCGTTTCCTGTCATTTTTCCTGCCATTTTAGCTGTAACTCCTGTCAAAACTCCGTGATTTGCATGTTGATTTCGCTGTCATTATTTTACGGCGTCGTGCGAAGCGATCACCATATCGATAAGGCCGTAGTCCAGAGCCTCCTGTGCGCTCATCCAGTTGTCGCGCTCCACGTCGGCGCATATTGTCTCATAATCCTTTCCAGTGTTCTCGGCCAGCATGTGATTCAGCTTTTCCCTTGTTCTGATAATCTGTCTTGCGGCAATCTCGATCTCGGTCGCCTGACCCTTTGCGCCGCCTGACGGCTGGTGGATCATAATCTCCGCGTTTGGCAGAGCGTACCTCTTTCCCTTTGCGCCGCCGGAGAGCAGGAAGGCTCCCATGCTCGCCGCCATCCCGATACATACTGTAGACACGTCGCACTTGATATAATTCATTGTGTCATATATTGCCATGCCGGAGGTAATAACGCCACCCGGGCTGTTGATGTAAAGATGGATATCCTTATCCGGATCCTCCGCCTCCAGAAACAAAAGCTGAGCCACGACAATGCTTGCCGAAGTATCGTTTACCTCCTCGCCCATGAATATTATTCTGTCCTTCAAAAGACGGGAGTATATATCATATGACCGCTCTCCCTTGCTGGTCTGCTCAATGACATAGGGCACTAAACTCATTTTCGTTCCTCCGTTTCCTGTTTTTTCCAAAACAAATCCGCCTGTTACACATCATATCCCACTTGCGGCGGTTTTTCAACGTATAACGGCATTTTTAAGAAAAAATTAATGACAAACACAGCGGCTGCGTCCTTAAAGGACACAACCGCGTAAAAGCCTTTGTAAATACGACGCTTATTTCTTATCCTTATCCGCAGCCTCAGTCTTTCCGCCCTGCTTCTTAGCGGCGGCGGATTCCTTGGCGTTCTCAACGATCAGATCCGCAGCCTTTCTCACAGCCAGATCCTCCATGACCTGCTTTCTTCCGTTCTCACCGAGGTACTCCTTAACCTTGTCGGGCTCCATCTGGTACGCTTCGCCCATGATTTTGATCTCCTCCTCGTATTCCTCGTCGGAGACAGTGAGGTTTTCCGCCGCGGCAACGGCTTCCAGCACGAGCCTTGACTGGATCCGCTTAAGCGCCTGGGGCTTAACCTGCTCCATAAGCATCTGCGTGGTGGTTCCGGTAAACTTCATATACTGATCCATTGAGATGCCCTGCGACTGAAGTCTCTGGAAGTAGTCCTGAACCATCTGACGCTGCTGCGTCTCAAGCATGGCGTCGGGTATATCCATCTGCGCCTGGGCAATTACGGCCTCAAGCGCCTCGTCCTCCTTCAGGTTTTTCGCCTCAGTGGTCTTTCTGTCCAGTATTTTCTTTCTGATCTCGTCCTTATATTCATCGACGGTATCGCTCTCGTCAGAAACCTCGCCCACAAAATCGTCGTCAAGATCCGGAAGCAGCTTCTCCTGGAGCTT
>CANQSE010000096.1 GCA_947626405.1 uncultured Acetatifactor sp.
CAAAAAAAGCAAGTAAAATCTTGCAAAATAAGGAAAAAATTTAATTGGGATCAACTGACAAGTGGCAAACTCGGGAGAGGGTGACTTTTCCTTTTATTCATAGATACCAGACTGTTGCTTTTGTCTATTTATATTCTTAAAGTAAGGTTGACAGAACCGAAGCTTGGTGTTATATTAATAATCAATTCCTAGTAAAATGATATAAATTAAGGTGTTTATAGCCTGAAATGAAAGGTGGAGAGAGACAATGATATATCTTGACAACGCGGCCACAACAAAAACCGCGCCGGAAGTTGTACAGGCAATGCTTCCATATTTTACCGAGCAGTACGGAAATCCAAGCACCATATACGGGCTGGGAGCCGAGGCGAAAAAGGCGCTCAATCAGGCAAGGCGGACAATAGCCGCCGCCATCGGTGCAAAGCAGGAGGAAATATATTTTACGGCGGGCGGATCCGAGTCCGACAACTGGGCCTTAAAGGCTGCGGCCGAGGCTTACTCCCAGAAGGGCCGTCACATAATAACAAGCAAAATTGAGCATCATGCTATTCTTCACACCTGCGAATACCTTGAAAAGCAAGGTTACGAGGTCACCTATCTCGACGTGGATAATGACGGACTGGTTGATCCTGAGCAGCTTAAGGCGGCAATCCGCCCGGATACCATACTTATAAGCATAATGTATGCAAATAACGAGATCGGAACCGTGGAGCCAATCGCCGAGCTCGGAGCCATCGCAAGGGAGCGGGGAATTTTATTCCACACCGACGCCGTACAGGCGCTGGGGCAGGTGCCCGTCAATGTGGATGAGCTTAATGTCGATATGCTGAGCGCAAGCGCACATAAGCTGAACGGGCCCAAAGGAGTCGGGATGCTTTATATCCGCACCGGAGTAAAAATCCGTTCATTTGTACACGGAGGGGCGCAGGAGCGCAGCCGCAGGGCCGGAACGGAAAATGTTCCCGGCATTGTAGGCTTTGCCGCTGCCGTGGAGAGGGCCATGAAGGATTTGGACGGAAAAATGAAGAAGGAGACGGAGCTCAGGGACTATCTGATAAGCCGTGTTGAAAATGAAATCCCCTATTGCCGCCTTAACGGTCACAGGACTAAGAGACTTCCCGGAAACGTAAACTTTTCCTTTCAGTTCATAGAGGGAGAGTCGATGCTCATCATGCTCGACATGAAGGGAATCTGCGCCTCAAGCGGCTCGGCCTGTACGTCGGGCTCGCTGGATCCGTCCCATGTGCTGCTTGCAATCGGACTTAAGCATGAGATTGCACACGGTTCGCTGCGGCTTACGCTTTCCGAGGAAAACACCACGGAGGAGATCGACGTTGTGGTAGAGGAATTAAAGCGGATCGTGGCAAAGCTTCGGGAGATGTCGCCGCTTTATGAGGATTTCATCTCGAAAAAAGGCGCAAAGTAAAGACGGAGCGGTACGCTCGGGAATTGTTGATAATTGCAGGGCTGCACCTGGCAGCGGAAAAGAGGATATATGTATAGCGAAAAAGTGATGGATCATTTTCAGAACCCGAGAAATGTGGGAGAGATTGAGGACGCCAGCGGAGTCGGCACCGTTGGGAACGCCAAATGCGGCGATATCATGAGAATTTTCCTTGACATAGACGAAAACGGAGTCGTCAGGGATGCAAAGTTTAAGACCTTCGGCTGCGGCGCCGCCGTCGCCACAAGCTCGATGGCCACGGAAATGGTCAAGGGAAAGACGATCAAAGAGGCGCTCCAGGTCACAAACAAGGCTGTGATGGAGGCTCTTGACGGTCTGCCGCCGGTAAAGGTCCACTGTTCGCTTCTTGCCGAGGAGGCTATTCATGCCGCGCTGTGGGATTACGCGGAGAAAAACCATATCGTGATCGAAGGGCTTGAAAAGCCCAAAAACGATATAAGCGAGGGCGAGAACGAGGAGGAGTATTAATCCGGACGCATCCGGATTTTGCAAAAGGACAGCATTGCCATATGAGAAAAAAGGTGGTTGTTGGAATGTCGGGCGGCGTGGATTCTTCCGCGGCCGCCTGTCTTTTAAAGGAGCAGGGTTACGACGTCATAGGAGTCACGATGCAGCTTATTGAGGATGAGGACTGGACCCTCGTCCAGGAAAACGGAGGATGCTGCGGCCTGTCAGCGGCGGAGGACGCCCGCAGGGTGGCGGAGCAGATAGGCATCCCGCATTATGTGATGAATTTTAAGCGGGAATTTAGACAGTACGTAACCGAAAATTTTGTTGAGGAATATTTAAGCGGACACACGCCAAATCCCTGTATAAGGTGTAACCGTTTCGTTAAACCGGTGTCTTGAGATCGGGGCGGATTTTATAGCCACCGGCCATTACGCAAGGATCGTGCGGCTTGAAAACGGACGCCTGACAGTGGGAAATTCCGTATCGGAGGCAAAGGATCAGACGTACGCTTTGTACGGTCTGACCCAGGAACAGCTTGAAAGAACGCTGATGCCGGCAGGGGAGTACACAAAGGAACAGATACGCGGGATCGCGCGCAGCTACGGACTCTCTGTCGCGGACAAGCCGGACAGCCAGGAAATCTGTTTCGTGCCGGACGGGGATTACGCGGCCTATATACGGCGTGCGGCGGGGGAGCGTGTGCCAAAGCCGGGAAATTTTGTTGACCGAAGCGGAAATGTCCTCGGGCGTCACCGCGGGATTATCCATTACACCGTGGGGCAGCGAAGGGGTTTGAATCTTCCCATGGGGGAGAGGGTATTTGTTACTGAGATCATACCCGGTTCAAACGAGGTGGTCGTCGGCTCCGCAGAGGATCTGCTCACGTCAGAGGTGCTGTGCGACAGGCTCAATTTCATGGCGGTGGAGGATCTCGACGGACCTGTGAAGGTCAGGGCAAAGATCAGATACAACCACAGGGGAGAGGACTGCGTGATCGAAAAAACGGATGACGGAAAGGTGCGCTGCAGTTTTGAACGTCCCGTGAGGGCGGCCGCCCCTGGACAGGCTGTCGTCTTTTACCGCGACGGATATGTTTTGGGAGGCGGGATCATACTTTGACGGCGCCTGACTAAAGACAGGCACGGCGTTTTTTTCCCCGCATAGGTTTAAAGGGAGAAGCTTATACTGCAGAGGAGCAAATTATGGATTTTGGATTTGGAGGCGGTAACAATAAGGCGCCGAGGTTTCAAAGGGTTGAGGGAACCATAACTGACATTATGCCTGCCGGCGGTGCGGGAGGACGGCCCGGAGGCTGCGGCATGCTCGTTTCGGTTGATACGGACGACGGGCAGACGGTGAATATGAAAGTAGTGCCGTCAACCTATGTGGTTGACTTTGAGACGCTGTCGACAGGGATGAGATGTATTTTCTGGTATCCCGCGGACGCGCCCGCCATACTGATCTATCCGCCGCAGTACACCGCCGCGGCAGCGGCAGAGTATAAGAGCGGGCGCATGATAGACGTAAGCTATTACGGCGCCGGCATGGTGAACGCCGAGAGGACTCTTAAACTCAATCTCGACGCCTCGGTGGAGATTCGGACGACAAATGAACAGTATTATATGGGAAGTCCGGCGAATAACGATCTTCTGGTGATTTACGGCAACTCTACCAGGAGCGTCCCGGCACAGACAACGCCGGAGAAAATTGTGGTGCTCTGCGGCTGAACGTACAGTCCGCCCGCCGGATGAGATTATCCTGCGGGCGGCTTTATGTTACAGCTTCCTGAACGAGGGAGTCCTCTTTTCAAAGACAGTATAATATCGGAAACCACATTCTGTCAGCAGATCCGCGGCGGTTTTAAAGTGAGCGGCGACTTCATCCGGAGAGTGGGCGTCTGAGCCTGCGGTAACGATCTCGCCTCCAAGCTCGCGGTAACGCTTAAGGATTCCGGCGCAGGGGTGCGGACCAAGCATACCGCTTTTTATTCCTCCCGTGTTTATTTCAAGCCCTTTTTCCCTTTCAATCAGCTCTTTAAGAATTTTATCCAGGATATCGCTGTATTTTTCGTAGGAATACTCGCTGTCCCTGTTCGGGCCGTATCTGACAACATAGTCGAGATGCCCGTAAACGTCAAAGCAGGAAAATTTCCTGACGTTTTCGAGAACGGATTCAAAGTATTCCCGATAGGCTTCTTCTTCCGTGCGCCCCTCGTAAAAGGAGGGATAATAAGGATCCTTCCCGTGGCAGATATGGGATGAGCCTATGACAAAATCAAACGGGAAGGAACCGGCGTAGACGCTTGCCGGACGGAATACCTCCGCCTGAAGTCCAAGCTCAACGCCAAAGAGGATATTTATCTTTCCCTCGTATTTTTCCTTAAGTCCGGCGAGATCGTAGAGATAGGAGTCGGTGTTAAGCAGAAAAGCTTTCCCGGGTCCGTCGTCGGAGTCGGGGAAATCGATATCGTGGTGCTCGGTAAAGCACATGGTGTCAAGACCCTGCCGTATTCCGCTCAGTATCATTTCCTCCATGGGAGCGTCGGAATCTCCGGAGTGGAGCGAGTGCAGGTGACAGTCGGCTGTAATTGGCATTGCTTACCTCCCGGGACCGCATATTTGTATCCGCGCCGGCAAAAAAGCGCGCCGCACGGGACGCGGGGAGTGTCCGGACCCCGCGCAGATTTTTATTTTAACGCTAAACTGTGTATTTTACAACTCACATTTTTAAAATTATTTTCATTTACATCTTGAATTATATGGGGAAATTATGTAAAATATCTTTGCTGATAAAATTTTGACAAACCGGCAGGATATGCCGGGAATGTTAAAATCCATAAAAAATATTTTAGGAGGAAATCAAAATGGCAGTAAGAGTAGCAATCAACGGTTTCGGACGTATCGGCCGTCTGGCATTCAGACAGATGTTTGACGCAGAAGGGTATGAGGTTGTAGCAATCAACGACCTGACAAGCCCTACAATGCTGGCGCATCTGTTGAAGTATGACTCCTCTCAGGGTAAGTACAAATATGCCGATTCCGTAGTGGCTGGTGAGGACAACATCACCGTGAACGGCAAGACAATCACAATCTACAAAGAGGCTGACGCTTCCAAGCTTCCCTGGGGAGAGCTTAAGGTAGACGTTGTTCTGGAGTGTACCGGTTTCTATACCTCCAAGGACAAGGCAAGCGCACATATCACAGCAGGCGCACGCAAGGTTGTTATCTCCGCTCCTGCAGGAAACGACCTTCCTACCATCGTATACAACGTTAACCACAAGACCCTTAAGCCCGAAGATACGGTTATCTCCGCGGCTTCCTGCACAACCAACTGCCTTGCTCCCATGGCAAAGGCTCTTAACGACTGCAGACCTATTATGAGCGGAATTATGACTACCGTTCACGCTTACACCGGCGACCAGATGATCCTTGACGGACCTCAGAGAAAGGGTGATCTCAGAAGAAGCCGCGCAGGCGCTTGCAACATCGTTCCCAACTCCACAGGTGCAGCAAAGGCAATCGGCCTTGTTATCCCTGAGCTTAACGGCAAGCTGATCGGTTCAGCACAGCGTGTACCTACCCCCACCGGTTCCACCACAATCCTGGTAGCCGTTGTGAAGGGCGCTGTGACAAAGGATGAGATCAATGCGGCTATGAAGGCTGCTGCAACCGAGTCCTTTGCATACAACACCGACGAGATCGTATCTTCCGACATTATCGGAAGCACCTACGGCTCCATCTTCGATGCAACCCAGACCATGGTAGCTCCCATGGAGGACGGCAATACTCAGGTTCAGGTCGTATCATGGTATGACAACGAGAACAGCTATACCTCTCAGATGGTTCGTACCATAAAGTATTTCAGCGAGCTTAAGTAAGCTTCAGTAAACGATGACCTATAAAGGGTCCGGTCGCAGGACCGGACCCTTTTTTCAACGTATTTTAAACGGAAACAATAAGCTTTATCATATGGCCTTGACAGAAAAGAAAAGCTGCGCACGTGCAGCGGAAAAGAGGAATGAAATGGGACTGAACAAGAAATCTGTTGACGACATCAACGCAAAGGGAAAGAGAGTCCTGGTAAGATGCGACTTCAATGTTCCCTTAAAAAACGGCGAGATAACTGACGAGACACGTATCGTTGCGGCGCTGCCCACAATCAAGAAGCTTTTAAACGACGGCGGAAAGGTTATTCTCTGCTCCCACCTTGGAAAGGTTAAGAACGGACCCAACGAGGGAGAGTCACTTGCGCCCGTTGCAAAGAGACTGTCCGAGAAGCTTGGCAGGGAAGTCGTGTTTGTAAGCGACTACAATGTGACCGGAGAGGCGGCTAAAAAGGCTGTTGACGCCATGAAGGAAGGAGATGTGGTACTCCTTCAGAATACCCGTTTCCGCGGCAGCGAGGAGACGAAAAACGGCGAGCAGTTCAGCAAGGAGCTGGCTGATCTGGCTGATCTTTACGTATGCGACGCGTTCGGATCTTCACACAGGGCGCATGCGTCCGTGGAGGGCGTCACAAAATTCATTACCGCAAAGGGCGGAGAGAATGTTGTGGGTTATCTGATGCAGAAGGAGATCAATTTCCTCGGAAACGCCGTGGAAAATCCTGTAAGACCCTTCGTTGCCATCCTTGGCGGAGCAAAGGTTGCAGACAAGCTCAACGTTATCTCCAATCTTCTTGAGAAATGCGATACGCTTATTATCGGCGGCGGAATGGCATATACCTTTTTGAAGGCCCAGGGCATGGAAGTTGGTAATTCGCTTGTGGACGACGAAAAGATCGATTACTGCAGGGAAATGATGGAAAAGGCAAAGAAGCTTGGGAAAAAGATGCTGCTTCCAATCGACACTACGATAGCGAAGTCTTTCCCGGATCCTATCGACGGACCTGTGGAGGTTTCCTATGTGGATGTAGATAAGATCCCCTCCGATATGGAAGGCCTTGACATCGGACCTAAGACGCGCGAGCTTTTTGCGGATGCGGTAAAGAGCGCAAAGACGGTTGTCTGGAACGGACCTATGGGAGTATTTGAGAATCCTACTCTGGCAGCGGGAACCATCGCCGTTGCAAAGGCTCTTGCAGATACTGATGCCACAACGATCATCGGCGGCGGCGATTCCGCGGCGGCTGTGAACCAGCTTGGATTCGGCGACAAGATGAGCCACATTTCCACCGGCGGCGGAGCTTCTCTCGAGTTTTTGGAGGGCAAGACGCTTCCCGGCGTTGCGGCGGCCGACGACAAGTAAGAAGCATGCAAAAAGACTGCATTAATAAAACGAAATGAGGAAAAAACAATGGCAAGAAAGAAAATCATAGCCGGAAACTGGAAGATGAATATGACCCCCAGCCAGGCTGTAGAGCTTATCAATACGCTTAAGCCTCTTGTAAAAAACGACGATGTTGACGTTGTTTTCTGTG
>CANQSE010000097.1 GCA_947626405.1 uncultured Acetatifactor sp.
GGTGCGCGAGGATATAGAGACGACGTCAAAAGAGCCCAGCGTTAAGTACAGAGGCTTTTTCATCAACGATGAATGGCCGTGCTTCGGCAACTGGGTCACGGAGCATTTCGGAGGCTTCAACGCCGACGCATACCGTTACGTATTTGAATTTCTGCTCCGCATGAAGGGGAATTATATGTGGCCCGCCATGTGGTCCGCATCGTTTCCTCTCGACGGTCCGGGCTCGGCAAATGAGGAGCTGGCGGACATTTACGGCGTTATCATGGGCTATTCCCATCATGAGCCGTGCCTGAGGGCAAGCGAGGAGTGGGACAAGATCCGCGGAGAGGGGACAAGATACGGAAACGCCTGGAACTTTTACACCAATGAAAAGGGACTTTTGAATTATTGGGAGGACAGCCTGAAGCGGAGCGGAAAATATGAGAATATCATCACGATCGGCATGCGCGGAGAGAGGGATTCCTCCATGCTGGGAGACAACGCGACGGTACAGGAAAATGTCGAGCTTTTAAAGGACATCATACGCAAACAGAGACAGCTCATCAAAAAATATGTGAATCCGGATCTCTCAAAGGTACCTCAGATGCTGGCTCTTTACAAAGAGGTGGAGGCGTATTTTTACGGCGACGAGAACACGCCGGGACTTAAAGACTGGGACGAGCTTGACGGAGTGATCTGTATGCTCTGTGAGGATAATTTCGGTCATATGCGGACCTTGCCGGAGGCTTCGTGGAGGAACCGCCCCGGAGGGTTCGGCATGTATTATCACTTTGACTATCACGGCGGACCAATCTCCTATGAGTGGGTGGATTCCACGCCCCTGTCCAAGACCTGGGAGCAGATGTGTACGGCTTATGAGTACGGCGTGAGGGATCTGTGGATCGTAAATGTCGGAGATCTGAAATTCCATGAAGTACCTTTGACTTATTTTATGGCGCTTGCCTATGATTTTGACAAGTGGGGCTCAAAGAATCCCGACAGCTATCGGGAATACACGGCGCTGTGGGCGAAAAAGTGCTTCCCGTCGGCGGATAAGAGCCTGCAGGAAAAAATTGCAAAGGTGTTTACGGAATACATAGACATCAACCACATGCGCAGGCCGGAAGCCCAGAACGCTGACATTTACCATCCGAGCCACTACCTCGAGGCCGACCGTATGATGAAGCGGGCCGAGGCTGTCGAAAAGCTTTCCGAGAGCGTCTACAGGGCGCTTCCGTCAGGTGAGAAGGAAGCCTGGTACAGCATGGTGCATTTTTCGGCGATGGCGAGCATGAACCTTTTAAAGATGCACATTATCGCGGCAAAGAACCAGCGTTATGCGGCGCAGGGGAGAGTGGTTGCAAACCAATATATCCCGGCGGGACAGAAGGTCATCTTAAAAGACAGAAAACTGGCTGAGGAGTTTGGAAGCTTTAAGGGCGGAAAATGGGACGGCATGCAGCTTGCGCCGCACATTGGATTTACGAGATGGAACGAGGACGGCTGCAGATATCCGTATGTTTGCCTGATAGAGCCCGTCCAGAAACCCAGGATGAGCGTGTCAAGAAGCGACGACGACATGGTTTTCGTAAAGAATTACGGAGGTCCGGCCGCCGTGAAGGTGCCGGATTTTGAATCCGCCGGATGCGAGAATGTAAGTCTTGAGATAGCAAACGACGGCGTGGGATTATTCTGTTTTAAAATCACTCCCGAGAGCGGTGAGATGCCGGAATGGCTGGAAGTAAGTCCGATGTCAGGAGAGGTGGAACAGCTTAAGCAGATAGAGCTCAGGTGTCTGCGCGATAAGATCCCGGCGGAAAAGGCGTCTGTCAGGCTGATAATAAGCGATGGAGATACAAACGTCGCCGTGGACGTAAGCGCCGCCGCGCCTGAGAGGATGCAGCTTACGAAAGGAACATTTCTGCCGTATAACGGCGTACTGACAATGAACGCAGATCATTTTGTCAGAAAACACGATGCCGCAAGAGGAGCCTTTGGAGTGATCAGGGGCTATGGGCAATATGATGTGGGACTGAAGGTTTTCCCGTGCACGGAAGATTTTTCGCGCGGCGAGGACAGACCCGGAATTACATATCGGTTCTTTATCCCCGAGAAGGGCAGATACACGGTGGAGCTTCTGGCGGCTCCGACCAATTCTCCTGTAAACGGGAGAGCAATGCACGTGACTGTGGAAAGCGGGCTGGGAGAGGAAAAGACTCTGACGCTGATTGACGAAAACTTCAAGGCGGGAGACACCTGGGATCCCAATTGGTGCAGGGGCGTTCTGGACCAGATAAGGACGGTCAGGTGCGAGATGAATTTTGAGAGCGGTCAGCAGGAGCTGACGGTGGGCGCTCTGGAAGCCGGACTTGTCCTGGAGCGTGTACGTATTTATCCGTCGGGCACAGAGCTTAAAAAATCATATCTTGGCCCTCTGGAGTCCTGGCAGATGTAGCGCGAAAACCCGGCGTGAAAAATGACAAAACAACGAGACTAAATATGCTGACATAGGGAGGTTTCAGAATGAGAGACAGAAAAGAGGCGGCAAGACGGGCAAAGGAGCTTGTGGCGCAGATGACTCTGGAGGAGAAGGCGGAGCAGCTCAGCTTTTTTGCTCCGGCGATTCCGAGACTCGGCGTTCCCGCATACAACTGGTGGAACGAGGCGCTTCACGGTGTGGCGAGAGCAGGTGTCGCCACGGTATTTCCCCAGGCTATCGGTATGGCGGCGGCTTTCGACACAGAGCTGATGAAGGAGGCGGGGGACGCGATCTCCACCGAGGGCCGCGCAAAGTATAACGAGTACAGCAGACAGGGAGACAGGGACATATACAAGGGTCTGACGTTCTGGTCGCCAAACGTAAATATTTTCAGGGATCCGAGATGGGGCAGAGGCCATGAGACCTACGGCGAGGATCCCTATCTGACGGGAGAGCTCGGAAAGGCGTTTGTGGAGGGCCTGCAGGGAGACGGCGATTATCTTAAAGCCGCCGCATGCGCCAAGCACTTTGCGGTACACTCCGGTCCGGAAGCGCTGCGTCACAAATTTGACGCCAAAGCCACCGAAAAGGATATGCGGGAAACATATCTTCCTGCGTTTGAAAAACTCGTAAAAGAAGCGGATGTGGAGGCCGTGATGGGAGCCTACAACAGGACAAACGGCGAGCCATGCTGCGGAAGCACCACGCTTATTGGAAAGATCCTGCGGGGCGAGTGGGAGTTTGAGGGACATTTTGTTTCGGACTGCTGGGCGATACGGGATTTCCACACACAGCATATGGTGACGGACACGGCGGAAGAATCCGCGGCAATGGCGCTTAAAGCAGGGTGTGACGTAAACTGCGGCAATACATATCTCCACCTGTTAAAGGCGTACGAGCAGGGCCTGGTGACGGAGGAGGATATCACCCGCTCCGCCGAAAGGCTTTTCACTACAAGATTCCTGCTGGGGCTCTTTGATAAGACAGATTACGACGACATCGGGCTTGAGAAAGTGGAATGTAAAGAGCATCTGGCCCTCGCGGAACGCGCGGCGGCGGAGTCCGTGGTGCTCTTAAAGAATGACGGGATCCTGCCACTTAAAAAAGATAAGCTTAAGTCTGTGGGCGTGATTGGACCCAATGCAAACAGCAGAGCGGCGCTGATCGGAAATTATCACGGTACCGCTTCCCGCTATATAACCGTATTGGAGGGAATCCAGGACGCTGTAGGAGAGGATCTGAGAGTTTACTACTCTGAGGGCAGCCATCTGTTTAAGGAAAAGGTGGAACCTCTGGCGGCGGGACCCGACCGGCTGAGCGAGGCAAGGATAGTGGCACAGCACAGCGACGTGGTGATTCTCTGTGTCGGACTTGACGAAACGCTTGAGGGCGAGGAGGGAGACACCGGAAACAGCTATGCTTCCGGAGATAAGAACGATCTTTTGCTTCCGGAGTGCCAGAGGAAGCTTTTAGAGGAGGTAGTGGGAACGGGAAAGCCCGTTATCCTGGTGAATATGACGGGAAGCGCCATGGATCTTCGCTATGCGCAGGAGCATTGCGCGGCCGTGATCCAGTCATGGTACCCCGGGGCCAGAGGCGGAAAGGTGATTGCCGACATACTCTTTGGTGAGGTATCTCCTTCCGGCAAGCTGCCTGTGACTTTTTACCGCGACACCGAAGCTCTGCCTGCGTTTGAAGATTACTCCATGAAGGGCAGGACGTACCGATATCTGACGGAGGAACCTCTCTATCCCTTCGGCTACGGTCTGACTTACGCGGATGTGGAGATTGAGAGTGTATCATGCTGTGGTAAAAAAGCTGTAAAGGGAGGTAGCATCGAGGCCGACCCGCAGGATTTTTCGCTTGAAGTCTCAGTGGTAAACAAAGGAGACATGACACAGGAGGAGGTGCTGCAGGTCTACATAAAAGCGGATTCCTCAAATGCCGTTCCAAACGGAAAGCTCTGCGGATTTGCGAGAGTTTCCCTGAAATCGGGCGAGAGCAGATGTGTGAAAATCCCTCTGGATCGCGATGCCTTTACCGTTATAAACGACAAGGGCGAAAAGCTGATCGACAGCAGTTCATTTGCCGTAAGCGTGGGCTTCGGACAGCCCGACGAGAGGACGAAAGCACTGACAGGGAAGGAATGTACGGAATTTACGGTGAAGCTGTAAAGGAGATGAAAACGGCGGGCGGGGAGCGCAGGCTTTCCGCCCGCTGTTTTAACAGAAATAGTTTTAGATGAATAATTTACCCGAAACGGGGAAATAAAAATAACACAACATTTTTCTGAGAAATGTTGTGTTATTTGTGTTTTCCTTGCTTACATTTATTATATCGGACGCATTTCCTTTTTCTTAACCCCCTAAAATATATTTTTTTTAACAGATTGGCATTGACTATCCTAAAGCTGAATCTGCCTGAACACATTGTCTCTGTCGTCCTGGTCGATGCAGAGATAGCGCGTTGTGACCTGATAGGAAGAATGGTTGTAAATATCCATCAGCACCGCGGGCGGAACGCCCTGTTTCCAGGCGTGATAGCCGAATGTTTTGCGCAGGGAATGACATCCGATATGGTCGCAGAGTCCGCAGCCGGAGGCGGCTTTGCGTATGATGCGGTAGGCCTGATGCCGGTCCAGAGGATTTTTGCTCCGTGCGCTTTCAAAAATTGGATCCTCGGGAGCCGGCTGTTTCACCGCCATCCAGTTTATAAGCGCGTCCTGCAGGGTCGAATTTAAAACGATTCTGGTATGCTTTCCCGTCTTTTGCTCTGTCAGTTCAACGTGTGTTTTCAGTTTTTGATGTGAAAAATCATATACGGCTTTCCATTTCATGTTAAGGATATCCGTAATCCGCAGCGCGGTGTTAAGCCCCATCAGGATCAGCAGATGATTCCGCTGGCTTACCGGAGTAATGTCAGGATAGAAATTTTCCAACTTTCTTAAGTCTTCTTTTGTTCTGATCGGTTGTGTTACGCTCATGTTTTATCTCCTTCTGCCTGTAGTTGTGTGTAGAGGAATTTGTCCCTCATAAATCTAATTTTACGAAAAAAAGCGGCAATTCCCCATTTTTCCAGAAAAAATAACACAACATTTCTCAGAAAAATGTTGTGTGGCAGGATTCAAGGCAGAAGCCGCAAGAAACAGGGAGGTAAAAATGCTGAATTTATCCGTAAGGCCGGGCGAGTATCTCATGGTGGGGGAAAACGTAAAGATCGTCTTCGTGGGCGGAACAGGAAACAATATCCATCTGATGATAGACGCGCCGAGAGAGATCAACATCGTCCGCAGCGCGGTGGCGGAGAAAGCGGGAGCCGTTTTGCCGTCTTCCTATAAGAAAAAAACGCCCGTGTCCGATGCAGCGCAGCAGGAGATCATCCGCATTATCCGTGAGGATAAAAAGAAAGCGGGGGCGGCGAAAGCCGCAAGGTAAGAGGGCAGCTTAGCCCTTTCAAAACGGAATATGGGGCCGCTATCCTGGGGGCGGTTCTTTATTCATAAAAAACTGAATAGCAACCAAAAACAAATCATGGGCCAAACGCCCAAACGCTCCGAACGGATTCGGAGCGGAATGTAAAAGGAGGTACACTATGGTAGTACAACACAATTTAACAGCAATGAACTCCAACAGAATGTTGGGACTTACGAGCTCATCACAGGCAAAGTCAACCGAGAAGCTTTCTTCCGGCTACAAGATCAACCGTGCGGCAGACGACGCAGCAGGCCTGTCCATCAGTGAGAAAATGCGCAAGCAGATCAGAGGTCTGACACAGGCTTCCGCAAACGCACAGGACGGCATCAGCGCAGTACAGACCGCTGAGGGTGCACTGAACGAAGTTCAGGATATGCTTCAGAGAATGAACGAGCTGGCAGTGAAGGCTGCAAACGGCACAAACTCTGAAAGCGACCGCAGCTACATCCAGAACGAGGTCGACCAGCTTACCACGGAGATCGATCGTGTTGCAGAGACCACCAAGTTCAACGAGACTTATCTGCTGAAAGGCAATAAGGATCTGGAAAAAGGGTATACCTACAGCTACAAGAATTTTGCATCTCCACAGAATGGAGAGGCAAAGTTCAGTAAAGACGACAGCACTGAGTTGACGATTGCAGATCTTGCTATCACTGCACCTACAAAAGCCGGTCTGCAGGATGAGATGAACGAGCTGTTGATGGCGTTTCGCGATCAAGGTGTAAGCATTACCCAGAAAGTTGTTGCCGATGGAGCAGATGATTCTAAAACTGATATCCAACTGGAACTGCTTGGTGATGCGGCTGAGAAGTTCGATGTAACAGTTAAGAGTGCTGCAGATGGAACATTTGATATTAAGGATAAAGAGGGAAATGTATTAGCAACTCTTACCGTAACACCAAGTAGTAAATTGACGTCTGGCACTGGTGAGAAAGACGACATAGGAAAGAGTTTATCCGCAACGGTAATTGCAACTGACATCAAGGCGGTGGAGTCTAACCAAGAGCAGGCTAAGTATTATGACAGGGACGGCAATGCCATTTCTGCAAATGCTCTGAGCAATTATTTTGCTGCTTCGACAAGTGCTGATGGCAAGACTGTGACCGTTGCAGAAAAAACCGGTGCGCCGCAGCTGTACGATGCAGTAGGCAATAAAGTCAGTGCTGACGCGGATGATGTCGCAGGCCTTCAGGATCTGACCGCAGCACTTACCGTATCTCTCCATGTAGGCGCAGACGCTACCAGCAACAACCAGATCACCGTGAACATCGACACCATGAGTGCAAAGGGACTTGGCGTGAACGGTCTGAAAGTGGACGGTGTGGATGACACCAACGCATTAAGCGCTATTGATACCATCAAGGAAGCTATCCAGAAGGTTTCCACCCAGCG
>CANQSE010000098.1 GCA_947626405.1 uncultured Acetatifactor sp.
TCGCGCATGCCACCATAAGCGAATTTCCCATGTTATAACGGGCATCACCCATGTACGTAAGCCTGATCCCTTTAAGAGAGCCAAACTCCTCGCGTATGGTCAGAAGATCCGCAAGCATCTGTGTGGGATGAAATTCGTTTGTCAGCCCGTTCCATACCGGAACGCTGCTGTATTTTGCCAGTTCCTCGACAATCTCCTGCTCAAAGCCTCTGTATTCTATTCCCTCAAACATTCCCGACAGCACTCTGGCTGTATCTTCAATGCTCTCTTTTTTTCCGATCTGCGAGCCTGACGGATCAAGATATGTAGTGCCCATTCCAAGGTCATGAGCCGCCACTTCAAAGGCGCACCTTGTTCTGGTGCTTGTCTTTTCAAATATCAGGGCCACATTTTTGCCCCTGAGCATGTCCACCGGAATACCCTTCTTCTTTTTTTCTTTAAGCTCCGATGCCAGATCCAGCAGATATACGATCTCCTCCGGCGTAAAATCCAACAGTTTAAGAAAATCTCTGCCCTTTAAATTCATAATAAATCTGCCCTTTCAAATCTCTCGAAAAGCCGGTTCATGGAAATTTCCACATAAACCGGCTTTTCCCTGCAATATCACAACGGCTATACGTTTTTCGCCGCCTCTTTACATGCCGCGGCAATACTGGCTATTCCCTCAAGCTCCGCCGGAAGAAGAATAGTCGTCGCCTGACCGTCGGCAACCTTTTCAAAAGCCTCAAGGCTCTTTATCTTCAAAACCGCCTGATCGGCTCCGGCCTCTTTGAGCATCCGAATACTGTCAGCGTTTGCCTGCTGTACCTTAAGGA
Source organism: uncultured Acetatifactor sp. (assembly GCA_947626405.1). Lineage (GTDB taxonomy): Bacteria > Bacillota > Clostridia > Lachnospirales > Lachnospiraceae > Acetatifactor. Next base: position 816 of record CANQSE010000098.1, read on the forward strand.
TTGCCTGCGCCTCACCGTCAGCCTCGCGGATCCTCTTTTCCCTCTCGGCGTCCGCACGGAGAATCGCCGATTCCTTGTCGGCCTCCGCACGCAGTATCGCGGATTCCTTGGCGCCCTCCGCCTCAAGGATCTTGGCCTTCTTTTCACCTTCCGCGCGTGTCACGGCTTCACGTCTTTCGCGCTCCGCCTTCATCTGTTTCTCCATAGCGTTCTGGATTTCAGCGGGAGGAATAATGTTTTTTAACTCCACGCGGTTTACCTTTATACCCCACGGGTCGGTAGCTATATCAAGATTTGCACGCATTTTTGTGTTGATTGTCTCACGTGAGGTAAGCGTCTGATCCAGCTCAAGATCACCGATTATATTTCTAAGGGTGGTTGCCGTCAGGTTTTCAATCGCCATCATCGGGTTCTCCACACCATAGGTAAAAAGCTTGGGGTCTGTAATCTGGTAAAACACGACTGTGTCAATCCTCATTGTGACGTTATCCTTCGTTATAACAGGCTGGGGAGGGAAATCCGCCACCTGCTCCTTAAGATTTACCTTTCTTGCAATCTTATCCAGAAACGGCATCTTCAGATGGAAGCCGACCGACCATGTCCCCTGATAAGCGCCAAGCCGTTCAATAACATACGCCTGGGCCTGAGGTACTATCTTCAGACAGGAAACGGCGATCCAAAGGATAAGCACAAATAATACAATCAACAAAATTACCGGACTCATATTTTACCTCTTTCTGTACTGTTATGGTGACAGTACGCACACTCTATATCATCTGCGGCCCCTTACACACCCGCATCAGATTCCATTTCCTCTATCTGGGACACGCTTAAAGGATCCGGGGGCAGTTCCTTCCCCGCACCTGCGTCGATCCGCTTCATCTGGTCGTCGGGCTTCACCATCAGCTTAACGCCGCTGATAGAAACTACGTTCACCACGCTTCCGACCGGTATACGCCCTCCTTCTTCCACACTTCTGGCGCTCCACTCCTGGCCGCCTACCGTCACCTGGCCCGTTCCCTGAAGATTGTTTATCTCGGATGTCACTACAGCCTGGCGTCCCACCATGCTCTCAACGTTTGTCTTTACACGGTCTTTGTTAAAATAGCGCACCGCAACAGGTCTCGTAAATATGAGCAGGAGCATCGACACCACAAAAAACAATATCAGCTGCAGCGGTATAGGCGCATTGAGAATCGCCGCCAGTATTCCCACCACCGCTCCGCCGGCAAACCAAATAGATGTAAGTCCCATAGTGGCGACCTCAATCCCTATAGTAATAATCAATACAACCAGCCATATTATTATCGCATCCATACCAAGTCTCCATTCCAGGTGAATTTATTCGGTAAGCTACTTCTATTTCTACCCATAGTTTACTACAAATATGCTCTTTGGGCAATCTCTTTCTTTTAAGGATTTATAACAAGGATTTATAACGCCGGCTCCAGCTTTTGCATTTTTACCGTAAACACAGCAGGGCGCAGGAAATTCCTGCGCCCTGACTAAAGACATTTACATTTTATCAATAGAAAACATGATGACCAATTACAAGACCGCTTCGGCCGTTGTTTCTGCGGAAATGCGTGAGATCCCCGACATTTGACACGCCCGAAATAGCCTCCTGGGCGGCCTTGATGCAGCTCTCCTTTATATTGCCGGACTCGTACACTCTGTTTACCTTGCCGTTCATGGCGGGTGTAAACTGTCCGGACGCGTATATAACTCCGTGGATGCTGTCGGGATATGCCGAGCTTCTCACCCTGTTCATAACCACTGCTCCCACAGCAAGCTGTCCCTCATAGCTCTCACCGCCGGCCTCGCAGTAAATCAGAGCCGCAAGAAGAAGCGTCGTATCGGCGTCAGTAGTGTACTCGCCGTAATTGACATGGCGTTTTGCTTCTCTCTCGGCCTCCTCCCTGGCCTTTATCTCATCCATCGTCTCACCGGTGTCTATCCTGAAATCCAGAGTGACGTAATCGCCGGACACCCAGCCGTCTTCCCCGTCGAAGTCAATACAAACCCAGCCGTCATCATTTTCGCTGATAACCTCCACGATATCTCCGCGCGGCAGATTGCCGAGAACCTCCGCGTCCGTGCCGGGCTCCTGCCGTACTCTCAGCGCCTCCGTGTTGATGGTCGCGGTCATTTTTCCGACGTCGTTTGCAAGCGCCTCCGCTTCTTCGCCAAACAGCAGGTATTCATCCGACGCCCAGCCTATGATATTTCCCGACTGCAGTTTTGTCCATCCGTCTTTTCTCTCAAGGATAATGCCGCCGCAGTCCTTATACAGCTTGCCTACCTTATCCGAGTCCTCTCCGGCTTCGCTCCGCACATTGAGCGCACTTTTCACATTTGCCATTACAAGCCCGCTGTCAGCAGTCTGCAAGGTTTTATCGAAATCCATCGTAATATCTGTCTGTTCTGAGACTTCAGTCGCTTCAGGATCTATTAACGCCGCGACTCCTCCTCGCAGGTCATCAAGATTTCCCGCGTGAACGGTCAATCCCTGCATGGCAAGAAGACAGCTCATTCCGAGTCCCAGAAGGAAATTTTTTCGTCTTCTGCTTTTTGTCATATCAATACCTCCTAACAAAATTTAACAATCATTCTCACATTTCTTAATAAGATTATTACAAAGTTGTTAAATTTGTTACAAAGTGTATCTTAGCAGAAGCGTTCTTTTTTGTCAACCCCTATCTTTTTGACATAATTCTATCTTTTTGACATCATTCTCGACTTGTCGGCACATGCTCTCATCGCCTCCATCACAGCGGAACGGAACCCCCTGGCTTCAAGTGTCCTGACCGCCTCAATGGTCGTACCGCCCGGTGAACATACCATATCCTTCAGCTCTCCGGGGTGAAGCCCCGTCTCCAGCACCATCTTCGCGCTTCCGAGCACCGACTGCGCGGCGAACTCGTAAGCCTGCTTTCGCGGCATCCCCTCAGCCACAGCGGCGTCAGCCATAGCTTCTATAAAAAGGAAGACATACGCGGGAGAGCTTCCGCCGACACTTACAACCGCGTCCATAAGCCGCTCCGGCACAACGCCTGACCTGCCAAAGGCTTCAATAAGCTCCGTCACCTTTTTCAGTTCTTCCTCCGTCACGCCCTCACCGGGGCATACGCCTGTACAGCCCTCTCCCACAAGCGCCGGAGTGTTGGGCATGCAGCGAATTATTTTCTGCTCCTCCCGACCGAACAACTCCTTGATGCGGGCAATGTCAATTCCGGCTGCAATACTGACAATAACGGTCATTTCTCTGACCTCATCCCTGATTTCCCCGATCACTTCGGGGAAAAAAACAGGTTTTACGGCAAGGAAAAGGATATCAGACTCCCTCGCCACCGTCCGGTTGTCCAAAACAGTCGTTATTTTATAGCGCTGTGCAACATCCTTCACTGTCTTTTCGGTTTTTGCCGAGCCGATCACGTCCTCCGGCTTCACAAGCCCCTTCTTCAGCATGCCTCCAATCATCGCGCACGCCATATTTCCCAGACCTATAAATCCTATCTTCATCCTTCCTCCTGTCCACAGGCTCTCACTCCTGTCTCTGCCTGTATGCTTCATAGAACAAAAGAGAGGCGGCCACCGCCGCGTTCAGCGATTCCACTCTCCCCTCCATCGGTATCTTCAGCATGTGGTCGGCCGTGCCCGCGATTTCCGGACTGAGCCCCCTGCCCTCGCTGCCTATCAGAAAAGCGCACCCGTCCCGAAACGAAAAGCTCCCGTAACAGTTTTTTCCCGACAGGTGTGCCGCATATGTTTTTATTCCTCTCTGCCTGATAATACGTATCGTTTCAGGCAGATCCTCCACCTGCAAAAAAGGAACCCGAAATATGGATCCCATTGTTGCGCGCACAGTCTTCGGATGATAAATATCAACCGTTTCTTTTCCTATTATAACGCCTGTTATCCCTGCGCCCTCACCTGTCCGCAGTATCGTACCAAGATTTCCCGGATCCTGAAGGCCGTCGAGTACGGCCAAAAGCGGCGCCGGCTCGTCAAGCATCCCGTCAAGCGTATAAACCGGACGCTCCACCACGCAAAGTATTCCCTGCGGTGTATCGGTGTCGGACATTTTCCTGAAAATATCATCCGATACGATTTCGTATCCTGTCACCGCAAGCCTGTCGCGGATTTTCTCATCCCCGTCAAGCCTTAAGGACGCATGCTCAGAAAGGTAAACCTCCCTGATCGCTTGCTCAGGAGCCTCTGAAAACAGCTTGAACCCTTCCGCCACAAAGACTCCGTCCCGACGTCTTTCACGTGCCTTTTTCTGCCATTGCACTACCTGTTTTACTTTTTGATTTGAAGCGCTGGTAATCATCCGAAGCCACGCCGTCCTTTGTTATATTGTCAGCATCTGTGCCACTTCATACTGATACTCGTCTATGTGCTTTTCCATCACAAGCGCTTCTTCAATGTCTACATCCGTGAAGACGCCGTTTCTGTACCCAATCACTCTGTTAGTCTTGCCCTGAAGCATTACGTCAACCGCCATGGCGCCCATTATGGAAGCATAGTAGCGATCCCTGGCCGTGGGATTTCCTCCCCTCTGCATATAACCAAGAATTGTGGCTCTTGTCTCAATTCCCGTTGCCGCCTCGATTCTTCTTGCCATTGACACAGAGTGTCCGATTCCCTCAGCGTTTATGATAAGGTGATGCGTTTTTCCCTTTTTGCGGCTGGCAATGATATGGTTAATTATCTCCTGCTCGTTATATTCGTATTTCTCGGGGAGAAGAATATCCTCGGCGCCGTTTGAGATGCCGCACCACATGGCGATGTAACCGGCGTTTCTGCCCATAACCTCGATTATGCTGCAGCGCTCATGGGACGAAGATGTATCCTTTACCTTGTCAATCGCCTGCATCGCGGTGTTCACCGCGGTGTCAAACCCTATGGTGTAATCGGTACACGCTATGTCGAGATCAATTGTTCCGGGAAGCCCTACCGCGTTGATGCCCTGCCTTGCCAGTGCAAGCGCCCCCCTGTAGGAGCCGTCTCCGCCTATCACCACAATGCCGTCAATAGCGTGCTTTCTGCAGATTGCAGCGGCTTTCTGCTGCACCTCCGGCTTCTGGAACTCCAGGCATCTCGCGGTTCCGAGAATTGTACCGCCGCGCTGGATAATATCCGAGACATCACGCGCCACCATATCCGAGATCTCCTCATTCAGCAATCCCATATAGCCGCGCTTGATTCCTTTTACCTTAAGCCCTCTTGACAATGCCGTGCGAACCACGGAACGGATGGCTGCATTCATTCCCGGGGCATCCCCTCCGCTTGTCAGAACCGCAATGGTCTTTATCTCATTTGCCATGACTTACCTACCTCCCGATGACAGATCAGTACATTTCTTATTCCGATTTTTTATTTTAATCTATTTTATAACGGTTTTCAATAGTCTCCGCCACAAGTTCAGCGAATTTTTACGTTTTCCTCGCCAAAGATTCCCTTAAGCTTTTCCGCCAGAGGCTGACAGGCGTCCACCCGGCGGTTGGGCGGCAGGACCTTGATTGCTTTGGGTTCTTTTACATATATCACCACGTCGTCGTTTCCGTCTGAATCCGCAATTGCACCGAGAAGCTCCTGTTCCCTTGCGCGGTACTCCTCAGGAGTCTCAAACTGAATCCAAAGTCCGCACGGCACCCTGTCGGCACGCTGTTTGTCCTGCGAAGCCCCGCGGTAACCGGCGGAATAACCCGAACTGCGCCCCGCGCTTTCGCGCCTGGCAAAGAGCCCTTTTCCCTCGGGGAGAGCCGCGGCCTCCCCGAACGTCACAACGCGCTCGCAGATAAGCTTAGAGTCCCTGTCCTCCTCAGAGCTGACGCTTCCCATCATAAAGACCTTTGACTCCTCTTTAAGCATGTCGCCGTATTTTTCATAAGTATCTGAAAATATTATCACTTCTACGCTTCCGACAAGATCCTCCAGCGTAACGAAAGCCATAATTTTATTGTTTTTCGTATATTTTATGGTCTTTTCTGACACCATTCCGCCAATCACAACGTTTCTGAGTCCCTCTATCTTTACCGTTCCCGTCTCCTCGTCCAGAGTGAAATCAACGGTGGTATTTGTAATGTGCTTCTGCCACAGCTCCCTGTCCTGCTCCAGAGGATGTCCGCTCAGATAAATGCCGAGCACTTCCTTCTCAAAGGCAAGAAGCATCTCTTTTGGATATTCGCCCACATCCGGGAGCGTGATGTCAAACTCCTCCTTCTGCGAATCGTCCGCAATGTCAAACAAGGATATCTGCCCGTCCAGATTGGTCTTTTTTTCCCGCGTCGATCGATCGATGATCTGGGCGTACACGCTCATAAACTGTTTTCTCGTACCGCCCAATCCGTCAAGGGCTCCGGCTTTGATAAAGTTTTCGATCGCCCGCTTGTTCATCTCCTTGTCCATTGTACGTGAAATGAGATTTTTCAGGCTGGTGAAAGCCCCTCTTTCACTGCGCTCCTGCACCAGGCTGTCAACGACGGTTTTTCCGACG
>CANQSE010000099.1 GCA_947626405.1 uncultured Acetatifactor sp.
TGAGATATGAATTGAAAATTCCTTGAAAAATAAGGGAAAAACACTTGACTAAATAGGGAGGATATTTTATGGAAAGGATCAGAACGAGGTATGCGCCCAGCCCGACGGGAAAGATGCACGTGGGAAATCTGCGCACGGCTCTATACGAGTTTTTGATTGCAAAGCACGAGGGCGGGGATTTTATGCTCCGCATCGAGGATACGGATCAGGAGAGACTTGTGGAGGGCGCCACGGAAATTATTAACAGGACGCTAAAAATGGCGGGGCTTGAGTACGACGAGGGACCCGACAAGGACGGCGGCTTTGGCCCCTATGTACAGAGCGAGCGAGTAAAGACCGGCATCTATATGAAGTATGCAAAGGAGCTTATACAGAAGGGGGAAGCTTATTACTGCTTCTGTGACAAGGAGCGTCTGGCCTCCCTCAAGACGGAGGTCGTGGAGGGCAAAGAGATAACATTTTATGACAAGCATTGTCTTGGCCTTTCCGAGGAGGAGATAAAGGCAAACCTTGAGGCCGGAAAACCCTTTGTGATCCGGCAGAACAATCCTACGGAGGGGACGACGACTTTCCACGATGAGCTCTACGGCGATATAACCGTTGACAATTCCGAGCTGGACGACATGATCCTCATAAAATCCGACGGATATCCGACATACAATTTTGCAAACGTGGTGGACGACCATACCATGAACATCACGCATGTGGTGAGGGGTAACGAATATATTTCGTCCTCGCCGAAGTATGCGAGACTTTATGACGCTTTCGGCTGGAAAGCTCCGGTCTATATTCATCTGCCCCTTATAACGGACGAAAATCGCAGAAAGCTTGCAAAGAGAGGCGGCGCGTCCTCATTTGAGGATCTGCTGGAGGGAGGTTTTGTAGCGGAGGCCATTGTGAATTTCATCGCGCTGCTGGGATGGAGTCCGGAGGATAACAGGGAGATATTTACGCTCAAGGAGCTGATTGAAAAATTCGACTACCACAGGATCAGCAGATCTCCCGCCGTGTTCGATTTGGTGAAGCTGCGCTGGATGAACGGCGAATATCTGAAGGCAATGGATTTTGACGCTTTTTATGAACTCGCGGAGCCATATTTGAAAAAGGCAATTTCAAAGGATCTGGATTTAAAGAAGATTGCCGCCATGGTTAAGACGCGAATAGAGGTATTTCCCGATATTGCGGAACATATTGACTTTTTTGAAAAGCTTCCACAGTATGATCCCGATATGTATATCCATAAAAAGATGAAGACGGACAGAGAATCTTCGCTTAAGGTGCTTGAGGATCTTTTGCCGCTTCTTGAGGCGCAGGAGGACTATTCCAACGATGCCCTCTACAGTCTTCTGTCAGGCTATGTGGAGAAAACGGGCTGTAAAAACGGGTATGTGATGTGGCCTGTCCGCACCGCGGTGTCAGGGAAACAGATGACGCCCGCGGGAGCGACGGAAATAATGGAAGTCCTTGGAAAGGAAGAATCACTTGACAGGATACGCACGGGAATCAGTATGCTGCGCGGCCTGGGAGGAGGAAATCCCTAAAAATGCAGACTGCAAAAGATATGAACGATTCTCAGCGTCAGGCTGTCAACTGGACGGGGGGCCCGCTTTTGGTACTTGCGGGTCCCGGCTCCGGCAAAACCTTTACAATTACTCGGCGTATTCTGTATCTTCTGGAGCACGGGACGCCTCCGGAACGGATCCTTGTAATCACATTTACAAAAGAGGCGGCAATTTCAATGCAGCAGCGTTTCCGCGCCTCGTCGAAAAAATTTTATCCGGTCAATTTCGGCACGTTTCATTCCGTCTTTTATCAGATCGTTAAAAGCTCAGACCCTTTCGCAAATATGAAAATCCTGAACAATTCAGAAAAGAAAAAAATAATTTTTCCGATTCTTAAATCTTTCCTTCCAAAGGATGGCCCGGAGAGCGCGGACAGCCTGGGGGAGGATGCGACGGCTGTCCTGTCCGCGATAAGTTACTGTAAAAATACGCTTAACCCCGATAAAGCCCGTGAAAAAGCGCCGCTTAGGTGGAGGAATCATTTTGACAGTATAGTTGAACTATACGAAAAGGCGGTAATAAAATGCGGAAGAATTGATTTTGACGACATGCTCGCAAGGAGCCTTAAGCTTCTTTCAGGAGACGAGAGGTTCTTAAAATCCTGGCAGGAGCGTTTTTCATTTATACTTATTGACGAATTTCAGGATATAAATCCCGTGCAGTACAGCGTAGTGAAGCTGCTTGCGGGAAAAGACAGCCGGATATTTGCGGTGGGTGACGACGATCAGGCTATTTATGGGTTTCGGGGTTCGGATCCCGGGTGCATAAAACGGTTTGCACAGGAGTATGACGCAGGCAGGATCCTTCTCGATATAAACTACAGGAGCCGTCCGGAGATTGTGAAAGCCTCTCTTGCTGTGGTGGGTGAGAACAGGAACCGCTTTGAGAAAAAGCTCCGCTGTGCGCCTGAAAAGGAGTGCGAAAAGGAAGAAAGCGGACGAGTGCGTCTTCTTTCTTTTGAAGATGCGCAGGAAGAATATAAGTATCTGACGGACAGGCTTATGACGTTTTCGGAAGAAAACTCAAAAGTGAGCGGAAAGGAATGTGCAGTGCTGTTTCGCACAAACTCATGTATGCAGAGACTTGCCGTACGGCTTAATGACAGGAGCGTACCGTTTAAGATGGGCGAGAATGTGAAGAGTATTTACGATCATTTTATTTTAAAGGATATAATGGCTTACCTTGCCCTTGCGCGCGGGACACAGAACAGGGAGGCGCTTTTGAGGGTGATAAACAGGCCGCTCAGAGCAGTCTCCAGGGAGGCCGTTGCCGGAGGAGCCGATTCATTGGAGAGCCTCGTCAGATTTTATGAGGGGAGGGACGGGTACGCATGCGAAAGGCTGAGGCTTATGCAAAGACAGATATCAATGCTTGGAAAGCTTTCCCCGGCTCCTGCGGTGTCGTTTATCGACAAGGCGATTGGATATGGTAAATATTTAAGGCAGAGTGCAGAAGGCGAAGAAAGGCTCGGACAGTGGCGCGAAATACTGGACTGGGCCAGAGCCGACGCTGACAGATTTACAAGTGCAGGGGACTGGGAGCAGGCCCAGCGTGACTATGCGGATTCGTTTGACAAGGGAAAAGCCAAAGAGACAGGACGGGCATGCGTCCGTCTTATGACTGTCCACGCGTCAAAGGGGCTTGAATTTGACACTGTGATCATAGCCGACTGTAATGAGACCGTGTTTCCGCACGGCAGGCTCAAGACGGCGGAGGAGATCGAGGAGGAGCGGAGGATTTTTTATGTGGCAATGACAAGGGCAAAAGAAAATCTGGAACTTCTCTACCTTTCGGAAAAGGGAAAGAGTTCCAGGCCGCCGTCAAGATTTCTTAATCCTCTGCTGTGAAAGGCTGCGGTTAAAAAATTATCTGCTGCACGTTTAGTATGAGACCGCTCTGGCTGACATATCGGGATGCCGGTATTTTTCTGAGGACGGTTTGGAGGAGTTTATCGAATGTACTGTAAATGATATCGCGGAAACGATGATAAAGATGCAGATGTGAAATTTGCTAAGCACTGTTAATCCTTTTTTTAAATGGAGTAAAGATAATTTCCGACATCAATTACATTCTGAGTTACATCCTGAAACGATAGGAACGCAGCGTAGCTGAAATCTTCGGTGTAAGCGTTCCACTGCGCAAGCAGATCCGGTTCGGCTGAAATCATTTTGCAGAGTCCTTCATATTGCGGCATCAATTCTGATGAACCGCGTTTAGCAGAGGTATGTTTTACAGCCAGTTGAAAATAGGATAAATTGATGCGGTCATGGTATAAATGAAATAGTGCATATAGATCATAAAAATCTCTAGCCCTTGTGTTGCTGATATTCCGACGGAGTATGGTTTCATATTTCTCTGCAAGGATTGTTTCCAACGTGTATGCCATGATAGGAATATCATTTTCGCTGAACAGGGAATGGAAATTGTATTTGACAGCGGAAGGAGTTATCTGATCGCCAGTGGTAATGTCTATCTTCATTTTGTTTTGGATCTTGCCATAGGATGCTGTGAGATGGACGCGGAAATTATTATACACATCGTCTTCTCTGATGGATTCAATTTTGGTAAAGGAAAAAGTGATCCCGTCATCGGCATCAATGCCCAGAATCTCATTCACGATACGCTCTATGGTATCTTCTTCCATAGGTATTCCGCGTACGGTGGTATCCATATCAATCGTAGTGCGCTCTGATATGCCGATCATGGAGGAGATAAGCAGTCCTCCTTTGAGAATGAAATTTGTTTTGTATGGAGAGGCTGACAGTCGCGCCAATATGCGTTCAAAAAAGAATATTTGCAATACTTCCTGTGTGCGTAGGTTCTTTTCTTTGGCAATATTTCGTATGGCTCCCTTTAGCTGTTCTGGTGTTTTCATAGTATGCTGTCTCCTTTTCTTATGATGAAAGCAGTTCTGAATATTCGCGTATGGGGTGCTCTACACGAAAGATTCTGGCATATTCCAGCAGGCGCTTCCGGTCAGCATACCTGTCTGAAAAATATTCGCGCATTGCCTGGAGATAGAGCTGACGATCAATTTTATCCCGTCTTTTTACAAGATCAATGATGCACCTTTCTTTGTTGTATAGGCGGACAGGATTTCCTTCCGGCGTGTTGGTCTGTGTGATTCCCACGTTCCATTTATCGGAGGAAATATAATGAAACCTGATATGGGGATTGTCTCTTTGGATCAGAGAAGCGTTAAATCCCTGAGGCACAGTAATATCCCATAAGTGCGGGGTGCGGTCGGACATATTCCAGAGAAAGAGCGCCGTACCATAGGAAAAAATAAGTTTGGGACTCCGCTGCTGTAGGATCTGCATTTCATCAGGCAGCTCGCCGGAATAGCAGTAGATCCCGTGAGCTTCTTTGGTAAGCAGTCCATTCTTTATGAGGGACGGAATCATTGTCCGGCTGATGCCACAGCTTTCAATTTGAGCGGTCGTAATCATGCCGCCGTTTTTTTCTGCCCAATTTTTAATTTTTTCAACTTTTTCTTCTTTTTTGGGGGACATTATACCATCTCCTTATACAAACTATTATGCGTTAATTATATAAAAATAAAGATAGAATGTAAAGATGAAAAAATTTTTTATGCCTTACCCATATGTATCATCAGTGAAAGGTTAAGTGTAAAAATGGTTAAAAATAGATTATAGGGGTGTGTTTGGCCGTTTTTTTGTAGCAATGACAGGGTGCAATAATGAACAGCCGATTGAAATGGAAGCTGCAACAGCAAGCAGCTCGTGAGGAGCAGGTCCAAAGTATGAATGATAATAATCAGGCAGAAACAGACGATATAGTTTTATTATCAGTATCTTAATGGGTGCATGGAACACAGAAGCACGGGAATATATCGTGCAGATACGCGGGAATATACGTATGAGGGATATTTGATGTATGAGGGATATTGGTTTTCGGCGGAGTATTCTATCCTTTCAGTGAATGAAGTGCCTGAACATGCTGCCCTCAGAGTCAAACCTTTAGACGAAAGATGTCGGGAAATTAAACAGGAAGTATATTCTTCCAAAAGTTTATGCGCATGAGGTAGTAATCCGCCCATTAGATGATATACGTTGTTTTCCGCACGGAGTGTATTATTCATCGTCTATAAGCTCGTCAAACTCACAGTTGTCAAGATATTCGTCAAATGCGTCCGCAACGCTTTCGTATTCGTCATCGTCGTCAATGTAATCAAGCACAGGTTCTTCATTTGGATCGTCGGGATTTTCGCTGTATCTGTACAGCCATACTTCACCGTCATCGTTTTCCCCGTTTTCGTCAATGGGAAGAAGCGCTATATAATCTTTTTCGTTCACAGTAAGAATAGTGACCACCGCACAGTTTACGGTTGTGCCGTCGTCAAGTTCAAGCTCCACGGTCATTTCTTCAGCATCATAGTCATTTTCTCTGCTCATGGTCATGTCCTCCTTGTGATTATGTTAATTATATTCCATTTGATCACAATATGCAAGTAATAATCGTAACAATTTTGTAACAAATTACCCGCCGTACTATTGCAGGGGACGAGGGAGTGTGGTATAATATGTAAAAAATAATTAATAAATTGTTATGATTATGCCGATTTCATCGGCAGTTTCATGTGGAACTGATGGCCCGTCCTGATGCGGGCGGATAGGAGAAAAGATGAGATACAGGGCGATAGCAGGAACCTGCGCCTGTTTTTTGGCGGGAGGGCTGATATTCGCCGTGGGATTTACCCAGGCAAAGGATGCGGAGACTGGCGGAAATACTGTTACATCGTCTGATGCAGTTGAAGGAACGTTTCCCGTCTCCACAGACAATTATGAATACAACGGTGATCTGAGCTTTCCGGAGGCAGGAATACAGGTTTATCTGAGCGAGATTGTCCGCAGCCAGGATGAGGAGCAGGGCTCGGAGGTTGTGCCTGTTGTGGCTTTGGCAGCGCAGGGAGAGCAGCCGGAAAATGCACAAGAAGTTCAGTCTGATGAGCCGCAGGGGGAGCAGCCGGAGAATACGCAGGATACGGCGCAGGAAGATCCTGAAAGCGAGTACGCGGATCTTGCCATTGCGGACGTGAGCAAATATGTCAATGTACGTTCAGGACCGAACACCGACAGCGAGATAGTGGGAAAGATTTACGACGGCGCAGTCGCTCATATTCTGGAGACGGCAGGGGAGGATAACGATTGGTTCCGGATCGTGTCCGGAAATGTAGAGGGCTATATAAAGTCGGAATTTTTCATTTACGGCGATGCTGCGGTAGAAGTTATTGACGACTATGTGACGCGTTATGCGATTGTTCTGGCGGACAGGCTTAATGTGAGAAAAGAGCCGGATATTGAATCCAAAAGAATCGGATATATTGACAACGGGGAAAAGGTCAGGATACTTGAAAATCTCGGGGAATGGCTCAAGGTGCAGTACACCGGCAGTACAACAGGGTATGTGGCGGCCCAGTATGTTTCGGTCGAGGAGGAATTTGTCTACGCAAAGACGCTGGAGGAAGAAGCAAAGGAGCTTGCCGAGAAAAAAGCCCTGGAGGAGCGCCGACGCATTTCCGAGGAACAGGCTGCCGAGAATACAACAATAAACGTCGAGCCT
>CANQSE010000100.1 GCA_947626405.1 uncultured Acetatifactor sp.
AGGCTGATGGCGCAGACATATCCAAGAAAGATCAGGATGCGGATCGCTCCCTCCGCCAGCGCAATCAGGGAATCATTCCTCACATATTTATCAAGCAGTGACGCAAGCCAGTAGGGAAGCACCACAAAGATCCCCACCGCCAGAACAACCGAAAACACGGTGACTAATGCCATTGCCAGCCCGTCGTCCTTCTTTTCGCCGCCTTCCTCCTCGTCGTAAACCGAAGCCGAAAGATTCAGACATTTCATTCCCAGCACAAGAGAATCCGCAAAGTTGAATATCCCCCTCACAAAAGGTATTTTTTTAAGGATGTTCCCGTGCATCACGCCCTGATAATTCTCGTGCTCCACCGTGATTTCGCCGTTTGGCTTCCTCACGGCGACGGCGTATTTCTCCTCGTTTTTCATCATAACGCCCTCCAGCACGGCCTGACCGCCGATACCGGAGTAACGGTTCCTTTTTCTTCCCGCCATAGTTCCTCCTCGCATTTTTACCGACACCTGAACAAAAAAGGGTGAGCCTTACACCCACCCTTTTCCCTGCGCTTCTTATTGTTGTACGCCGTATTTCCTGTTGAACTTCTCAATACGTCCGTCCGCTCTGGTCGTCTTCTGCTGTCCGGTATAGAATGAATGACATTTGGAGCAGACCTCCACGTGAATCTCCGGTTTTGTGGATCCGGTCACGAAAGTGTTGCCGCAGTTACAGGTCACGGTAGCCTGATAATACTGGGGATGGATTCCTTCTTTCATCTCTTTCACCTCTCTATGTGATAGTCTTTATATTTTGTTCTCATCCTCACTGCCTATGGAACCACAGACAGCGTTATAATTGTAACACAGGCTTCGCACACTGACAAGACCAAAATTAAATAAATTTATTCTTTTTTACCATCTGGACAAATTCGTTATTGTTTCTGGTGCGGGCAAACATGTCGAGAATACGGTCCGTTGCTTCGTCGGGCTTAAGGCCGTTGAGCGCACGGCGCATAACGTTTATGGCTTCAAGCTCCTCGCTGCTGAGCAGAAGATCCTCACGTCTCGTGCCCGACTTTGCGAGATCTATTGCAGGGAAAATGCGCTTCTCGGAGAGCTTGCGGTCAAGTATCATCTCCATGTTGCCCGTTCCCTTAAACTCCTCGTATACCACGTCGTCCATCTTGCTCCCCGTATCGACAAGCGCCGTGGCAAGCATGGTAAGGCTTCCGCCTTCCCGCATATTTCTCGCCGCTCCGAAAAACCTCTTTGGCATATGAAGCGCCGCCGGATCAAGACCGCCGGAAAGCGTGCGCCCGCTGGGCGGGACGACAAGGTTATAGGCTCTCGCCAGACGCGTAATGCTGTCAAGCAGTATCACGACATCCTTTTTGTGCTCCACAAGACGCTTTGCCCTCTCGATAACCATCTCGGAAACCCTTTTATGATGCTCGGGCAGCTCGTCAAAGGTGGAGTGTATGACCTCGACGTTTCTGCCGCTTATGGCCTCCTTTATGTCTGTAACCTCCTCAGGCCGCTCGTCGATAAGAAGAATCAGCATATTCATGTCGGGGTTAGTCTTTAAAATTGATCTTGCCACTTCCTTTAACAGAGTGGTCTTTCCTGCCTTGGGCGGAGAGACAATCATTCCTCTCTGTCCCTTTCCGACGGGACTTACAAGCGTCATGTCCTCAAACGCCATGCGCTTTGCGGATTCCTCTGTTGTATAGCCGTTTATTGTACGTATAAAAAGAAGTGCGCTGAATTTTTCCTGCTGGGTCTTTATACGCTTGTTTCCCTTCAATATGTCTCCGGTCTTTAAGCCGAAACGCCGGATCTGACTGGGTGCAACGTAAACGTCATTTTCGCCCGGCAGATAATTTTCGCAGCGTATAAACCCGTAGCCGTCCGGCATAACCTCAAGGATGCCGCCCGCGGTACGGGTCCTGGAAACCGGCGACTGACCTTCCTGAGCCATGGATTCATTTTTTACCGCGCTCTCGCTTCTCGATGAGCCCTCGTTTCTGTATGAGCTCTCACTTCTTGATGCGCTCTCGTTTCTGTATGAGCTTTCGTTTCTGGATGAACTTTCGTTTCTTGATGCGCTCTCGTTTCTTGATGAGCCCTCGTTTCTTGATGCGCTCTCGTTTCTGGATAAGCTCTCTTTTCTGGATGAGTTCTCACTTCTGGATGAGTTCTCACTTCTGGTTGAACTCTCACTCCTGGATGAGCTTTCGTTTCTCGATGAGCTCTCACTCCTTGATGTGCTCTCGTTTCTGGATGAGCTCTCACTTCTGGATGAGCTCTCACTTCTGGATGAGCCCTCGCTCCTTGATGCGCTCTCCTGTCTCTGCGGCTCCTCCTGTTTTGCACCGTTATCCGCCCTGTAAGACGCCTCATTCCTTACCACATTCTCACGGCGGCGGACATTCCTGCGCACCTGTGCAGGTCCTTCGTTCCCTTCCTGCTCCAGCTTTTTAAGCCTCTCGTCCTCCGCAAGCATAGCTTCCACCAGCTCGGCTTTTTTCATAGCCGACGTACCCTTGAGTCCGCGGTACTTAGCCAGTTCCCTCAACTGCACCAGTGCCAATGATTCATACTTTTCTCTCATACATCCCTCCTGATTTAATAGCAGTATAGTAGTTCTGAAAACTGAAACGGGAATTACAACAAGACCTGTCTCTGATGTGCCTTCTCGATTCATTGACTGGACAATCCGTCCTCTTGTTTACAATTATAATACAAACCGATGAAAATAGGAAGTCCCAATTTTTCTTTCCGAAAAAACTCTTGCGGCGGCGTATAAAGTATTATATATTTATTAATATGTAAAGTCAGACGGCCGCCCGTCCGCACACGGAGCAGAGCATCACAGCGCAGCGCTGAAAAGAGAGGAAAGATACGCCATGACAATTAACGAAAAAGCCCTTGAAATGCACGAAAAATGGAATGGAAAACTGGAAACGGTCTCAAAGAGCCCCGTAAGGACCAGGGAAGACCTTGCAATCGCCTACACGCCCGGCGTCGCCGAACCCTGCAACGTAATCGCCGCGGACAGGGAGGCCGTTTATAAATACACCATGAAATCAAACACTATCGCGGTAGTGTCGGACGGAAGCGCCGTCCTCGGCCTTGGCAACATCGGGCCATACGCCGCAATGCCCGTCATGGAGGGAAAAGCCGTGCTGTTCAAGGAGTTCGGCGGCGTAAACGCGGTTCCTATCTGCCTTGATACGCAGGACACGGAGGAGATCATAAAGGCCGTGACATGGCTCGCCCCCGGCTTCGGCGGCATCAACCTTGAGGACATAAGCGCCCCACGCTGTTTCGAGATAGAGGAAAGGCTTAAGGCGACACTCGACATACCTGTATTCCACGACGACCAGCACGGAACCGCCATCGTCGTGCTTGCGGCCATCATAAACAGCCTGAAAATCGTGGGAAAGAAAAAGGAGGACTGCAGGGTTGTGATAAACGGCGCCGGAAGCGCCGGAGTCGCCATCGCAAAGCTTCTGCTTACATACGGTTTTCCGCACATCATTCTCTGCTCCAGAAAAGGCATCCTGTCAAAGTCCACAGAGGGCTTAAACTGGATGCAGCAGAAAATGACCGAGATCACCAACCTGGAAAATCTAAGCGGTACGCTGTCCGACGCCATGAAGGGTGCTGACATATTTGTGGGCGTCTCCGCTCCAAACACCGTCACCAAAGAGATGGTGGCATCCATGAACAAAGATGCCGTAATCCTTGCCATGGCAAACCCCGTACCCGAGATCATGCCCGATGATGCAAAGGCGGCAGGCGCAAGGATCGTGGGAACCGGGCGCAGCGACTTTCCAAACCAGGTCAACAACGTGGTGGCGTTTCCCGGCATCTTCAGGGGAGCTTTGGAGGGACGTGCATCACAGATCACAGAGGAAATGAAGCTCGCCGCGGCGGAGACAATCGCTGCTCTCGTTCCGGATAACGAACTGAACGAAGACAACATCATGCCGGAGGCTTTCAACCCCGAAGTGGCAAGGCTTGTCGCCGAGGCAGTCAAGTCCCATATACACTGATGTACTGACGCCCCGAATTTTCCAGTAATTTTTAATTTGCGGACAAATTTGGGGCGTGTCCGCAAAATCAGGATTAAAAAATGCCGCTTACCGCGGCGAGACGGGAGAAGATCTGATGCAGGATACGCTTACCTTGTACAAGCTTATCGTATTATATATATTGAATCGGGTGGATTTTCCCATTACCTTCGCCCAGGTCAGCGATTTCATGCTAAACAGGGATTACACCAACTTTCTCACCCTTAAACAGGTGGTTGACGAGCTTGCGGAATCCAACCTGATCCTGACCGAGACGATCCGCAACCGCACACATCTATCCATCACCGAGGAGGGCAGGAGCACGCTTCATTTTTTCCGCAGCCGTATCAACCCCGCAATCCTTGAGGAGATCGACGAGTATCTGCGGGAAAACGAATTTTCCCTTAGGAACGAAGTCTCCGTTCTCGGCGACTACTACAAATCCACCTCAGGTGAATACCAGGCGCATCTTGTCGCAAAAGACCACGGCGTCAGCCTGGTTGACATCACCCTCACCGTTCCCGATGAAGAAATCGCCGCAGCCATCTGCGGCAACTGGCAGAAAAAGAATACCGATATCTACAAATACCTTGTTGAACAGCTCTTTTAACCGTTGTGCTGTTCCTCTTTAAGAGACACCTGATTTTCATGGATGTTTACGGATTTCAGGCTCCTTAAGAAGCTCGAAATCCTGCTGTAGCCAAACTGCATGAAATCAAGCTGCTTGTATTTCTTGTGAAGCTCATTGTTAAGGATTGAAAGATTCTCTATCCTTCCGCCGTTCTTTTTGATTATCGCGCATATTTCCTTTTCAAGTTCATCCTTTGACAGCGTAGAACGCCTCTCCACATAATACTGGCTGGATTTCCTGTTCATATTCATGCTCACCTCGGGCAGCTCCTGGTCGATGAGCGTGCTGAGCTTTGCATATCCGTAATTTCGCACATCAAAGTCCGAAAACTTGTCGTTCAGACGACTGCCAATCCTGGACAGATCCACCTGGCTGCCGCCGTTTTCATTTATCAGCGCCAGCACAGCCTTGCGCACTTCTTCGATGGGCGTCACGTTCTGTTCGTCCGTCTCCTGGAAGTTGTTTTCCTCGGCGCTCTTGTTCTGACCGTCCACAAGGTTCAGATGAATAAAACGGTTGCACGCTCTCGTGAGCGCCACCGGCGTCTTTGACTCCCCCATTCCGAGCACAAACATGTTTTCTTCGCGCAGCCGCATTGCAAGTCTTGTGAAATCGCTGTCGCTTGTCACAAGGCAGAAGCCCTGAACCTTGTTTTTATACAGGATGTCCATGGCGTCGATAACCATTGCCATGTCGGTTGCGTTTTTGCCTGTTGTATATGAAAACTGCTGTACAGGCATTATCGAATATTCCAGCAGCACGCGCTCGTTCCAGCCGTTTGAGCGCGACCAGTTGCCATATATCCGCCGGTATGAGGACAGACCGTATTTTTCCAGTTCCTCAAAAATAGTACCGACATATTTTGAGCTGATATTGTCTGAGTCAATCAGCACCGCAAACTGCATCCTCTCGTTTGGCAACAGCTCCATGAGTTCTTCCATTATTGCGCTCCTGTCCCCGGGATAACGATCCCGGATTGCCGCTCCGTGCATACGGAAGCATCCACTACACCGCCCGATTGCAAACCGCAATTTTTATCCGGCGATAAAAAGCACCCCAAGCGTCCCCGGGCCGCAGTGGCTTGACACCACTCCTCCCGCTCTCGTCTCCCATATTTCGGAGAAAACTCCAAGTCCGCTTAAATATTCCCTTACCTTCTCAACGATGGCGCCGTCACAGCCGGAGTGCGTGATAAAGACGCGGGTGGGATCGGCGGATTTTAAATCCTCCTCCATGTCACGCTCATACGAAAGGATCACCTTATCCATCGCACCCCGATACTTCTTTGCGGAGCTCATTACTCCGTCCGCGACCTGGATCCTCGGGTGAAGCTTTAAGGCTCCGCCCGCCATGGCGGCAAGACCGCTGCAGCGTCCGCCCCTGTGAAGATAGACCAGCGTGTCCACCACAAAGCTTGCACGCACCCTGGGGATAAGCTCCTCCATCCTGGTCTCTATATCCGCGGCGCTTCGCCCCGCCTTAGCCATCTCCGCCGCCTGAACAACCAGCAGCCCGATCCCGGTGGAAAGATTCTGCGAATCTATCACATGG
The DNA here is from genome assembly GCA_947626405.1 of uncultured Acetatifactor sp. Lineage (GTDB taxonomy): Bacteria > Bacillota > Clostridia > Lachnospirales > Lachnospiraceae > Acetatifactor. The sequence continues at coordinate 6,234 of CANQSE010000100.1, forward strand.
ATCCTGTCCTCCGCGTCAAGCTGCTGCGCCGCCATGCGCATCACATTTCCTGAGGACGACATTGTGCCTGAAATGGAGAAAGAGACAATCTCCATCCCCTCCTTTATATAAGGCTCAAACAGCTCCACCGCCCGCTCCATCGCCGGAGCCGATGTCTTCGGAGTCTCCTTATTGGCCTCGGACCAGGCGTAAATCTCATCAGCGGTTATGTCGCGCCCGTCCTCATATTCCTTCTCGCCAAGCAGAATATGAAGCGGAAGAATGTCAATATCATATTTTTTAAGCAGTTCGTCACACAAATCGCATGTGCTGTCAGAAATTATCTTTACCATGAAGATATCCTCCCCCAAAAAATTAGCAGAATCATTACACCACAAGCGCAGAAAAGGAAGCGCCGCGCATGCGGCATTTACTTTTCAAGCGGTGGTTTGCCTGGTATAATCGACGCGACAGCGTCGTCTGCCGATGAAATCGGCAGGGATTCTGCGCCAGCAGAATCATTATACCACATATCACCCGTCGACTCAAACAGTATTTCCTCAGCGCAAATTAATCCTCTGGTTTTTAACGCTTATGCTTCAAAATATGCGGGAAATCATTGACGAAATATTCTTTGTGCAGTAATATTTTTACAGACATATTCCATGGAAAAAACTGCGGCCAGTCCGGCTGCACGGTGAAAGACACAGACAATAAAGATAAGTAAAGATAAGATAAAGATATAAGATATAAAGATATAAGATATAAAGATATAAGATATAAAGATATAAGATATAAAGATATAA
>CANQSE010000101.1 GCA_947626405.1 uncultured Acetatifactor sp.
CGGAAGCGTGTCTGTCGGGAGAATATCGGCAGTACAGGGCGTGACTTGCACGGTAAATGCCGAACTGTTACATAAAGTGCCATTTCGCGTGCGCAACCGAGCGGAAGCGCCACCCCCCCTGAAGGTTACGTCGCCGCCGCATTGCCCGTATAAAGCTGATAATACTTTCCTTTTTCCTCCAGAAGCTGATCATGCGTGCCGCGCTCTATAATCCTTCCCTGCTCAAGCACCATGATGCAGTCGCTGTTTTTGACAGTGGAAAGCCTGTGGGCAATTACAAATGTGGTTCTGCCCATCATAAGCGCATCCATGCCGCGCTGCACCAGCTTCTCAGTCCTTGTGTCAATCGAGCTTGTAGCTTCGTCAAGTATGAGCACCGGCGGATCCGCGATTGCCGCCCGGGCAATGGCTAAAAGCTGTCTCTGGCCCTGGCTCAGATTTGCGCCGTCTCCGTGCAGCATGGTGTTGTAGCCTTCCGGCAGCCTGCGTATAAAACCGTCCGCATTTGCAAGCTTCGCTGCACGAATCACTTCCTCGTCGGTTGCGTCCAGTTTTCCGTAACGTATGTTATCCATCACTGTACCGGTAAAGAGATGGGTATCCTGAAGCACGATTCCAAGCGAACGCCTCAGGTCAGCCTTCTTTATCTTATTTACGTTTATGCCGTCGTAACGTATCTTGCCGTCCTGAATGTCATAGAAACGGTTGATAAGGTTTGTGATGGTGGTCTTCCCCGCTCCGGTTGCGCCGACAAAGGCGATCTTCTGTCCGGGCTTGGCATAGAGCTCGATGTCGTGCAGAATCATCCTCTCGTCCGTATATCCGAAATCGACGTGATCGAATACGACATCTCCCTTAAGCTCCGTATAAGTCGTTGTGTCAGTCGCCTTGTGGTAATGCTTCCACGCCCACAGTCCCGTGTGCCGGCTGCTTTCACAAAGACTGCCGTCCGGTTCCTTCTCGGCATTTACAAGTTCCACATAACCCTCGTCCGTCTCGGGTTCCTCGTCCATCATGCGGAAGATACGGTCCCCGCCTGCCAGCGCCATAATAATGCTGTTGATCTGCATTGTAATCTGGTTGACCGGCATATTAAAGGATCTGTTTAAGTTGAGGAAGCTTGCAAGGCTGCCCAGGGTCAGTCCTGACACTCCGGTAAGAGCCAGTATACCGCCGCTTACGGCGCAGACGACATAATTCAGGTTTCCAAGCTGCGCGTTTACGGGGCCTATGATATTGGCAAACTTGTTTGCGGAATACGCGCTCTCATAGAGCCTGTCATTCAGTTCGTTAAACTCCGCAAGGCTCTCCTCCTCGTGACAGAAGACCTTTACCACCTTCTGCCCGGTCATCGTCTCCTCCACGCAGCCGTTCAGGGCTCCAAGAGATCTCTGCTGCCCAAGGAAAAAGCGGCTGCTCAGTCCGCCGATCTTCTTTGCGGCGACCATCATAAGGCTCACCATGACTAACGTAATCAAAGTAAGCGGCACATCCAGCATAAACATTGACACCAGCACGCTTACCACAGTCACCGCGCTGTTTATTAACTGCGGGATGCTCTGGCTGATAAGCTGACGCATGGTATCGATATCATTTGTGTAAAGAGACATGATATCACCGTGGGAATGAGTGTCAAAATATTTGATGGAAAGCTTTTCCATCTTTTCAAACATATCGTTTCTCAGGTTTCTCATCGTGCCCTGCGTCACGTATATCATGAGTCTCGACTGGGCAAACGACGCAGCCACGCCGAGGCCGTAAAAGCACGCGACTCGCCCGATGGCGCCCGCAAGAGGCGTAAAATCGGGATTCTGGCTCTCAAGGAGCGGGACGATATAATCGTCAATAAGAGTTCTCATAAACAGAGTTCCCTGGAGTCCGGCAAACACAGTGACAAATATACAGATCACAACGCATGCCCAGTGAACGGCGTAATCCTTAAGCACATAGCCAAGAACACGCTTTAATATTTTCCCGGGATTTTCGATCTTTGGCCTTGGTCCTCTCATCCTTCCACCGGGACCGAAGCCCTTGTTTTCTCTGGGAACCCTCTGATCGGAATTTATTTTCTCCTCCGCCATGTCATTCGCCTCCCTTCTCATCAAAGTCCCCGCTTCCGCTGGTCTGGGACTCGTAAACTTCCCTGTAGATCTCGTTGGAGGCAAGCAGCTCCTCATGTGTACCGAAACCGTCTATCTCGCCCTCGTGCATCACTATGATACGATCCGCATGCTCAACGCTGGAAATTCTCTGGGCTATGATAAGCTTTGTTGTGCCCGGGATCTCCTCCGCAAACGCCCGCCTGATCTTTGCGTCAGTTGCGGTATCAACCGCGCTGGTTGAGTCATCAAGGATAAGCACCTTTGGTTTTTTCAGAAGCGCCCTGGCAATACAGAGCCTCTGCTTCTGTCCGCCGGAAACATTGGTTCCTCCCTGCTCAATATAAGTATTATAACCGTCGGGCATTTTTTCTATAAACTCGTCGGCGCAGGCAAGCTCACACACCTTTTTGCACTCCTCCTCCGACGCGTCCCTGCATCCCCATCTTAAATTGTCCAGAATAGTTCCCGAGAACAGCACGTTATTCTGGAGCACTACCGCCACCTGGTTCCTTAAAGCCTCCATGTCATAGAGACGCACATCCAAGCCGCCCACCAGCAGCTTTCCTTCCGTCACGTCGTAAAGTCTTGATATAAGGTTTACAAGACTCGACTTCGCGCTTCCGGTGCCGCCGATGATCCCGATGGTCTCGCCGGAACGGATGTCAAGATTGATATTCTTTAACACCGCGGAACCCGCATCCTTTTTGTAGCTGAAGGAAACGTTCTCAAAACGGATGCTGCCGTCCTTTACCTCATACACCGGATCCGCGGGATTTTTCAGATCCGACTCCTCATTAAGGATTTCGCACACACGCCTTGCGCTCGCCGCGGACATTGTGAGCATTACGAAAATCATGGACAGCATCATCAGATTCATCAGAATATTCATACAGTAGGTCAGCAGACTGGTAAGCTGGCCGATGGTGAGCGTATTATTCACTATCATATGCGCCCCTATCCAGCTTATCAAAATAATACACGTGTAGACGGTGAGGTTCATAACGGGATTGTTCCACGCCACAATTCCCTCAGCCTTGCAGAATATCTTATATATGTTCCCGCTGGCCTTTTTAAACTTTTCGTTCTCGTAGTCCTCACGCACATACGCCTTTACAACACGTATGGCGGATACGTTTTCCTGTACGCTCTCATTCAGATCGTCGTACTTCGGAAAAGCCTGTGAAAAATGTTTCATCGATCGTGTGACTATAAAAGCCAGAATACACCCCAGTACAATCACGGCGACCAGGTAAACGCTGGCAAGCCTTGGGCTTATCAAAAATGACATAATCATGGCAAACGCAAGCGAAAAAGGCGCTCTCATGCACATGCGCAGTATCATCTGATAAGCGTTCTGGATATTTGTCACGTCGGTGGTAAGTCTGGTAACAAGACCTGATGTACTGAATTTGTCAATGTTTGCAAAACTGAAGGTCTGAATCTTTTCATACATTGCCCGCCGCAGATTTCTCGCAAATCCGGTGGAGGCCTTCGCTCCGCACACGCCGCCTCCGATACCGAATAAAAGGCTCAAAAGCGCTGCCGCAAGCATCAGTCCGCCTACCGCAAGAATGTGATTCATATTGCCCGGCGGAGTTACGCCGTCATCGATGATAGACGCCATGAGCAGGGGAATAATCATTTCCATGATGACCTCCAGGATCATAAACATGGGCGTCAGCAGCGATGCCGTTTTGAACTCTTTGATCTGAGCTCCAAGAGTTTTCAGCATTACTACACTTCCTTTCTTCTCCAAGGTTCCTTTTCCTTTTTATTTACACACATATATATGATACAGAATATTAAATTTTTTTGCACCTGTTTTTTTACCTGAATAAGGAAATTTCATATCAGGTTCACTAATTGTTTATTCTTTTTTAATAATGGACGGATCTATTTTCATGGTGAGCGAAATACGCTTTTTTGCGGTGTCAACGCTCAAAACCTGCACATCCACAATGTCTCCCACGCTGACGGCTTCAAGCGGGTGACGGATAAAACGATCCGTTATCCTCGAAATATGCACCAGCCCGTCCTGATGCACGCCGATGTCCACAAACGCGCCGAAGTCGATCACATTGCGCACTGTTCCCTTAAGTACCATTCCGGGTTTAAGATCCTTCATCTCCAGAACGTCGCTTCTTAAGATTGGCCCTGGCATCTGCTCCCTGGGATCTCTTGCCGGCTTTTCCAGCTCCCTCAGTATATCGCTCAGCGTGATCTCTCCGATACCGAGCTCCTGAGCAAGCTTACCTTTGTCGCCGACGCGTTTTTCCAGGCTCCAAGTCTCCGCCGGGACAGAAATGCCGTCACGCTGCGAAGCAGCCCGTCTTTCTTTGGCGTCGGCGTTATTGACTGAATTGGTCGAAGCCTTTCCCGACACCTGATCCGCCTGCGGTGTCACTCCACCCAATGCGGCCGCCAGAGCCTTTCCCATGGCCGTGCTTGTATTCCTGACCTGCACGGCTTGGGGCTTTGCTTTTTGTGACACGGCTGACATACCGTCCGTCGCAAAAGCATTTCCCCCTCTATTCCCGCGTTTTTCCGCCTTTGCGCGTTTCTGTGCGACACGGACGTCATCAAAAGTCATTCCAAGCTTTTCCAGCAGCTCCGGATGCACGCTTGTCGCATCAAGAGGATTTTCACCGTCCTGTATTCTCATAAATCCGGCACACTGCTCAAAAGCCTTCGGCCCCAGCTTCGCCACCTTGAGAAGCTGTCCGCGGTTTGTGAAACGGCCGTTCTTTTCCCTGTATTCGACTATATTCTTTGCTATGGTCTTTGTCACTCCCGAAATATACTCAAGCAGTGACACGGACGCAGTGTTAAGGTCAACACCCACCTTATTCACGCTGTCTTCCACTACTCCGTTAAGCGCATCTCCCAGTTTTTTCTGGTTCATGTCGTGCTGGTACTGTCCCACCCCGATTGATTTCGGGTCAATTTTCACAAGCTCCGCAAGAGGATCCTGGAGCCTTCTGGCTATGGACGCCGCGCTCCTCTGACCCACGTCAAAATTCGGAAATTCCTCCGTTGCAAGTCTGCTGGCCGAGTAGACGCTCGCTCCCGCCTCGTTCACTATCACATACTGCACGGGCCTGTCAAGCTCCTTCAGAAGCTCCACGATGACCTGCTCCGACTCTCTTGACGCGGTTCCGTTCCCAAGCGAGATAAGATCCACGTTATACTTTCCGATCAGGCGTTTGAGCTCCTCTTTGGCCTCCTTCACTTTGTTCTGAGGGGCGGTTGGATAAATGACCTTTGTGTCAAGAACCTTTCCGGTAGGATCGACCACGGCCAGCTTACAGCCCGTGCGGAAGGCAGGATCCCATCCAAGGACCACCTTCCCTGTTATCGGGGGCTGCAGAAGAAGCTGTTCCAGATTCCTGCCAAAGACCGAAATTGCCCCGTCCTCGGCTTTTTCCGTCAGTTCGTTTCTGATATCCCTCTCGATCGCGGGCGCTATAAGACGTTCATAGCTGTCCCGCACAACCTCCTGTAAAATCTGCGTTGTCTCAGGATTGTCCGCAGTGATGACCTTCTTTTCAAGATACCTAATGATCCGTTCCACCGGCGCATTTATCTTTACCGTCAGGAACTTTTCCGCTTCTCCCCTGTTTAACGCAAGCACCCTGTGGCCGGGCACCTTCTTCACAGGCTCCTCAAACCGGTAATACATCTCGTAGACGCTTTCCGTCTTTTCGTCCCTTGCCGAGCTTGTTATAATGCCCTCATCCATTGTCGCTTCCCTGATATAGCTGCGGTAATCCGCATCGTCGGAGATGCTTTCGGCAATTATATCCTTTGCTCCCTGCAGCGCGTCCTCCGGACTCTCCACGCGCTTCTCCTGCGGGACGTCGTCCGCCGTCACATATTTCGCGGCCTCCTCCTTCACTGGAAGCGGGGTAATCTGCCCAAGAATATACTCCGCAAGCGCATCAAGCCCCTTCTCCTTTGCCACGCTCGCCCTTGTCCTTCGTTTGGGGCGATACGGCCTGTAAAGGTCTTCCACCGCCACAAGAGTCTGCGCCGAATTAATCTTCTCTTTGAGCTCATCCGTCAGCTTACCCTGTTCCCCGATGCTTTCAAGGACCTGCTGCTTTTTTTCTTCGAGATTTCTCAGGTATGTAAGCCGTTCATAGAGGCTGCGGAGCTGTTCGTCGTTTAAAGAGCCGGTCGCTTCCTTTCTGTAACGCGATATGAAAGGGATCGTGTTCCCCTCGTCAATTAGCTTTACGGCAGCTTCCACCTGCCATTTTTCCACATTCAGTTCCTCTTTCAGTTTCAGAATTATATCCATTATTCTTCCCAGCCTTTCCTAAGCAAAACAGCGTTTTCCGCGACACTCACAGACCTTATTATACTAAATAATCCCCGCATGCGCAAGGCGGCATTGCCCACTACTTACTCAGCCACTCCTTACCCATCCCCTCCCTTGCAAGTCACGCCCTGTACTGCCGATGCGCTCCCGACAGACGAGCTTTCACCCGGTTTAGCACATAACGGACACCGGGCTCGAAATATCACTCTGTTGTATTTGACATTACAAAATGGAAATGATACATTATATATTAAGAAGTCAAAGCAAAAAGGAGGCGCCTGACCTGATGGACGACAATAATGGATCAAGGTACAACCGTGAATGGGACCGTTGGAACAGCAACGCTTCAAACAGCAGCTATTACAATCAGCCTGTACACAGGCCCTATGGCCGCGGTTTCAGCAATGCCTCCCTGATTCTCGGGGCGCTGTCCATTGCATTTGGAGGCCGCGGACTTGCCCTTCCCCTCGGCTCACTCGGCATACTTTTTGCCCTTCTCGTATACAGAAAGGGAAGCAGGCTGAACAGCACCGCCAAAAGCGGGCTTATACTGTCCTGCATCGGAACCGTGATTGGAATCG
>CANQSE010000102.1 GCA_947626405.1 uncultured Acetatifactor sp.
CGGAGGAGAGAGTCTCGGATGCGGCGAAGGGAGGAAAAGAGGATGGCGTCAGATAAAAATACCTCTAAGGGTGCGCTCAGCCGGACCAGGGCGCTTGTGCAGGTCCTTAAATATATAGGCAGGTACAGGATCCTCGTGGGAGTGTCGTTAATTCTGGCGGCGTTTACGGTTGTCCTTACTCTGTATGTGCCGATTCTGACAGGAGAAGCCGTAGACGTCCTGATTGGCAAAGGCATGGTGGATTTTCAGGCTGTGTACGCGATCCTGATTAAAATCGGGATTGCCGTCGCGGCGACGGCGGCAGCCCAGTGGCTTATGAGTACCTGCAACAACCATATCACGTACAGGGTGGTTAAGGACATAAGAGAGGACGCTTTCAGGAAGATCCAGGAGCTGCCGTTAAAGTACCTTGACTCACATGCCTACGGAGAGATTGTAAGCAGGGTAGTCGCTGACGTCGATACATTTGCGGACGGACTTCTGATGGGATTCACCCAGCTTTTTACGGGAGTGCTCACTATCGGCGGAACGCTGATTTTTATGCTGATAACGAATGTCCCGATTGCGCTTGTTGTCGTATGTATAACACCGGTATCATTTCTGGCCGCCCGCTTTATCGCCACAAGGACGTACTCCATGTTTAAGCTGCAGTCGGAGACAAGGGGCGAGCAGACGGCGCTGATCGAGGAGATGATAGGCAATCAGAAGATTGTAAAATCATTTTCGCGGGAAAATGCTGTCAGGGAGCAGTTTGGAGAAATAAACGAAAGGCTAAAAAAATGTTCACTGGATGCCGTTTTCTTTTCGTCGCTTACCAATCCCTGCACACGCTTTGTAAACAGCCTTGTGTATGCGGGAGTAGGAATTTTCGGCGCTTTCCTCGCCATACGGGGAGGTATCAGCGTGGGAAGGCTTTCATGCTTTCTGAGCTATGCGAATCAGTACACGAAACCCTTTAACGAGATTTCGGGTGTGGTGACGGAGCTTCAAAACGCCCTTGCATGCGCCGGAAGAATCTTTGAGCTTACGGGCGAGGAGCCGCAGACGCCTGATTTAGGTGATGCGCTGACACTTACGGACGCACGGGGAAATGTCAGTCTTGAGGATGTTTCGTTCAGCTATGTGCCCGAGCGGGAGCTTATACGGAATTTTAATCTTTCGGTAAAGCCGGGGCAGAGGATAGCGATAGTTGGCCCGACAGGGTGCGGCAAAACGACGGTTATCAACCTGCTCATGCGCTTTTACGATGTGGACAGCGGGAGAATCTGCGTGGACGGAACCGACATCAGAAATATCACAAGGGGAAGTCTGCGCACCTCATACGGCATGGTGCTTCAGGAAACATGGCTTAAAACGGGGACAATCAGGGAAAATTTAAGCATCGGAAAACCGGACGCCACTATGGAGGAGGTCGAGCAGGCGGCAAGGGCCGCCCATGCGCACAGTTTCATCAGGCGGCTGCCGAAGGGATACGACACTGTCATTTCAGAGGACGGCGGAAGCCTCTCACAGGGTCAGAAACAGCTCTTGTGCATTGCCAGGGTGATGCTCTGTCTTCCGCCAATGCTCATACTGGACGAGGCCACTTCCTCAATCGATACCAGAACGGAGCTTAAGATCCAGAACGCTTTTGCAAAGATGATGGAAGGCCGCACAAGCTTCATTGTCGCACACAGACTTTCCACAATACGGGAAGCTGACGTAATACTTGTGATGCGGGACGGAAACATTGTCGAGCAGGGGGATCACAAAACGCTGCTTGCCAAAGACGGATTTTACGCTAAGCTTTACAAAAGCCAGTTTGAGGGATGAAGCCAAGCGCAAATACGCAAAGCAGAAATACGCAAAGTACAAATACAAAAAGCGCAAATGCACAAAGCGCAAATGCACAAAGCGCAAATACACAAAGTACAAATTCACAAATGTACAAATTTATAAATAAATAAACAAATACAGAAAATACAAAAAACCTCAGCTGCCTTCAACAGGCGACTGAGGTTTCAGAGCGATAGACGGGACTCGAACCCGCGATTTCCACCTTGGCAAGGTGGCGCTCTACCAACTGAGCCACTATCGCATATATACAACTCACTGCGGACAAAAGCTATTGTACTATATATTTACATGGCTGTCAACCATAAAAATTAAAAATTGTATTCTTTTTGCAAAAAATAAAGGAAATATAAAAATTATAAAACAAAAATTAATTGTTAGCACTCGCTATTGACGAGTGCTAACAAGAGTGGTATAACATAATCAGAACGAAGGAGATGAAAGGTTACATACTTCATCCCACTCCGGGAAACAATGAGTATGACGTCAGTCACAAGTGTGGAAAAGGAGGAATGACTTATGTTGATGCCCAGTATTTTTGGAGAAAATTTGATCGAGGATTTCTTTGATGATTTTGCATATCCCTCGAGAGGGGTTGCAAGATACAACACTCCTACGACCAACGTGATGCGCACGGATATCAAGGAGAACGAATCCGGTTACGAGTTGTCCATTGATCTTCCGGGGTACAAAAAGGAAGATGTGAAGGCCGAGCTTAAAGATGGTTATCTGACCATCAGCGCAGAGTCTAAGCAGGAAAAGGATCAGAAGGATAGCAAAGGAAAATATATCCGTCGTGAGCGCTATTACGGAACCTGCAGCAGAAGCTTTTATGTAGGCGAGGATCTGGATCAGAATGATATAAGCGCGAAGTTTGAGGACGGTATATTGAAGCTTTCAGTACCGAAAAAGGAGCCCCAGCCCAAGGTGGAGGAGAAAAAATATATCCAGATCGAGGGCTGACGGACGAAGCCGAAGCCGTTTAAAACGCCCGCGAGGGAACGTTATCACGGCATGAGGAAACAAGCTGAACAAATGAAACGGTCAAAGCCGGCCGGATAACGCTGTCAGGGACAGCGCAAGACAGCACGGAGAGCAGAGATGCTTCCCGTGCTGTTTTTGATTTGCCTGTCATGGGTAGCTTCTGTCGGGAGAATATCGGCAGTACAGGGCGTGACTTGCAAGGAAAAGGCTGAATTGACTGTTACAAATGCGCAAGGCGGCTTTGGATATATGCGCAAGGCGGCTTTGGACTTAACAGTTGCGCACAAACTGTCAGATATGTTAAAATAAAGAAGAATGTAAACAGTGCCGTATTGCGGCGGAATGTGTGGAGTCATGAAATTAATTAAGCGTATTTTTCTTATTCTGGCAGGTATTGTTACAGTGGGCTGCCTGGGCATTTTAATATGTGCGCTGAATCCTTCTCTGACGGATTTTTTTGCCGGAAAGGTAAAAGCGATTACGTCCGGTTCCGCGCATGGCGCAGATTATAATGACGGCGCCAGGGGTGAGGGAAATCTGGCGGAGGGTGTCCCTGGAATTGATCCTGACTGGCTTCCGGACAGGGAAAACGCAGGATATCTTGTCTCGGTGCAGGAGCCTGACAATCTGCCTGACGCAGTGGAGGGTCTTACAGGATATACGCCTGTAAACGGCGAAGCCCAGCAGGTGCTTCCGGAGGAAGCGGATACGGTCGCGCCCGGTGAGACCGGAGAAGGACTGGATTTTGACAGGGATTATTATCCGTATTATGCCATGCTGCAGTCTGAACCCAAAGCGCTTTACAGGCAGATATATGCTAACGCCAATGCGCTTAACACGGTGTTTACCCCTGTGTGCGACGTGGAGCTTGACACGCTGAGACGTGTGTTTGAAGCGGTTTATAACGATCATCCGGAGCTTTTCTGGCTCGATTCGGGATTTTCCTGCAAATACCTGGAGGACGGGACATGTGTGGAGATTTCGCTGCAATATAACGAGACGGTGAATGATATGGAAGCGGCAAGGCAGATGTTTGAGTCCGCGGCTGAGAGCATACTGTCAGGAGCCAGGGCGCAGAACGGCGATTTTCTAAAGGAGCGGTATGTACATGATGCTCTCGCCGGTAAGGTGGAATATGACGGCGGCGCAAGGATGAACCAGAGCGCGTACAGCGGCCTTGTGACCCTGAGGACTGTCTGTGCAGGGTATTCCAGGGCTTTCCAGTACATCATGCAGCAGCTTGGGATTCCGTGCTATTACTGCACAGGATATGCAGGGGAGGATCACGCCTGGAACATTGTGAAGCTGGACGGAGAATATTACAATGTTGATGTGACCTGGGACGACACTGAGCAGATGACTTATGATTATTTTAACAGAACCGATGGGGAGTTTGCACCCACACACCGGCGCACGGGACTGTCTGTGTACCTTCCGGCCTGCATGGGGACAAAATACGGAGGCGATGCGGCGGATGACGGTGGCGAGGACGTGGAAGGACAGCCTGACACGGAGGAGAGTCTGCCCCCTGCAGAGCCTATGCGACCGCTCACATGGAATGGAAAAAATGACAGTGAACAGGAGGACGAGGAGGAAGACGAGGAAGCACAGCGCAGGGAAATTCTGGAAGAACTTGGCCTGAACGAGGATGAAGTGATGGACACCATGGAGGAGTATTACGCGGACTGCGCCGTCCAGATGAGACTGATCGGGGTGGGAGAGGGACAATTTTCAAATGTAGTTCCTGAGTCGCTCTGGAAAACGGTAGAGCTTGCTTACACAATAGGAAGCTACAAAAACGGCTATTCCGACAAGATTCTTGATGAACTTGGCGCGGACAATTATTATATCCAGATACAGCTTCAGAACCTGGGGCACGGATATTACAGGGTGTATCACAATATAGTTACATATTAGTGCGGACGTATGTAATTTAGTATATTGAAGCTGGCATATGTAATTTAGTATATTGAAACTGACGTATATAATTTAATACACTGAATATTGCGTTTTTAAAAATTACATATATCTTCTAAATATTTTGGAGGGATTGGTATGGAAAAAAGAATGCTGGGAAAGACGGGACTTTCTGTCAGTGAAATAGGATTCGGAGGGGAATGGCTGGAGCGTCATCCCAGGGAAGAAGCCACAGCGCTTCTAAAGTATGCTGGGGAGAATGGAATTAACATCATAGACTGCTGGATGGCGGATCCGAAATCAAGGGATATTATCGGGGATGCCATATATGGCAGAAGGGAAAGCTGGTATGTACAGGGGCATATTGGCTCTGTCTGGCAGAACGGTCAGTATGTGCGCACCAGAGATATGAAATATGTGAAACCCGCATTTGAAGATCTGCTTACGCGGCTTAAGACAGATTATATCGACATCGGAATGATCCACTATGTGGATTCGGAGGAGGAATGGAGGGCGATTCAGGACTCTGAGTTTCTGGATTATGTAAAGGAGCTTAAGGCGAAGGGAACGATCCGTCATATCGGGATGAGCTCACATAATCCAAAAACCGCGATGCTGGCCGTACAGTCCGGTTACATAGAAATGATACTTTTCAGCATAAATCCCGCCTTTGATATGCTGCCCGCGGATGAAGATCTGGACAACCTGCTTTCAGAAGGCTATCAGTATGATCGCAGTCTTGCCGGCATCGACGCCGACAGGGCGCAGCTTTATCGGATGTGCGAGGAAAATAACGTCGGAATCACTGTTATGAAAGGGTTTGCGGGGGGAAGACTGCTTGATAAGGAGCGCTCGCCGTTTGCAACTGCCCTCACGCCTCTGCAGTGCATCCATTACGCCCTGACAAGGCCCGGGGTATCTTCGATCCTTTGCGGTTTCGATACAAAAGAACAGGTTGATCAGGCCATACGGTATGAAACTGCCACGGAGGCGGAAAAGGACTATGCTTCCGTGCTTGCAAACGCACCGTTACATTCCTACAGAGGAGAATGTACTTACTGTGGGCACTGCAAACCCTGTCCGGCAAAGCTTGACATTGCAATGATCAACAAATTTTATGATCTGGCAGCTATGCAGCCGACGGTGCCCGCGTCAGTCAAAGCCCATTATATGCTGCTGGAGCACAAGGCTTCCGAATGTTTGCAGTGCCGTTTATGCGAAGCAAGGTGCCCGTTTGGGGTTGGTGTCGCGGATAAGATGAAGAAGACGGCGGAGCTGTTCGGCTGCTAGACTCAGGAGCATATAGTGCAGTTTCCTGCACGGAGCAACGATTACATCAGTAATTACAAAAGGAATAACGATTACATCAGTATTTACAAAAGGAATAACGATTGTGTCAGTATTTGAAAAACTGGAAAGCGAATATAACTGGAAACTAAAGAGTGATCCCGTTCCCTTAAAAGGCGGATTTATGCACAGAATGTACAGGATAGAAACGCAGCATGGGACGTACGCGCTGAAATTACTGAATAGCTTTGTCATGCAGAGAGAAAATGTAATGGACAATTACGCCGAAGCGGAGCGGTTGGAACGGCTGTTGGAGCAAAGAGGCATACTTATTCTTCCTGCCCTGACGATTGGCGGGCGGAAGATGCAGGAAATAGACGGCGAATATTTTTATCTGTTTGATTATTACGACGGGAAACCGCTTCGTGCGGGTGAGATCACTAAATACCATTGCGAGCAGATGGGAAGGGCGCTGGCTGCGATTCATTCTACGGACAGGAAGAACGCAGATGAAGATACCAGACAAATGTCTGTGGACTGGGATTTCTATCTCTCTGCAATGGAAAGGACGGATACGCGGCTGTATGAAATGCTGAGATCCTGTTATACGCTTATTCTGGAAAGTCAGGAGAACGGAAACAGGGCAAGGAAAAGGCTTCCGAATATTCTCGCTGTCTGTCATAACGATATGGATTGTAAAAATGTTCTCTGGAAAGGCGACGATTACCGTATTATCGACCTTGAATGTCTGTCCTACAACAATCCTATGATGGAACTGTTTGAGTTGGCTTTATGCTGGTCGGGGTATGAGGAATGTCAGATTGATTTCCGGCTTTTTAAGGCGTTTCTCAGGGGATATGCAAGCGCGGGAGAAGAACTGCCCACAGACTGGGAGACGCTGTACGACTGCAATAACGGCAGGCTGGAATGGCTGGAATACAATCTTAAGCGTGTGCTTGGGATTGACTGTGCGGACGATG
>CANQSE010000103.1 GCA_947626405.1 uncultured Acetatifactor sp.
TCACCAAAGAGCTGCTCGCCGCGATCCGCGCGAAGGGCGTTCGCGAGGCCTTTGTCACGCTCCATGTCGGTCTCGGAACCTTCCGTCCGGTTAAGGAGGAAAACGTCAGGGATCACAGGATGCATTCGGAATACTACGAGATTTCAGAGGAAGCGGCTCAAACAATCAACTCTGCCAGGGATGCGGGAGGCAGAGTGATCTGTGTCGGAACGACGGCGTGCCGCACGCTTGAAAGCGCCGCGGACGAGAGCGGACGGGTACGGCCGGCAAGCGGCAATACGGAGATTTTTATATATCCGGGGTACCGCTTCAGGGTCCTGGATGCGTTGATAACAAATTTTCATCTGCCGGAGTCTACTTTGATTATGCTTGTGTCCGCGCTGGCCGGCAGAGAGCATGTGCTCAGGGCATATGAGGAGGCAGTGCGGGAAGGATATCGTTTTTTCAGTTTCGGGGATGCTATGTTTATCCGCTGAGGCGGCGGATGCACCGTGAAAGCGGAGAATGAAAAGATCACGGGCTGGATTCCGAAGCTGCCTCGGCATGTCGGATGTACCGCGAAAGTGCAGAATGAAAAGATCACGGGCTGGATTCCGAAACTGCTTTGGATGGCGGATGTACCGCGAAAGTGCATGATATAACGGAAAGGGGACAGGAGAAAATGTCAGAAGAAAGAAGAAGAAACAAACGGACAAGTATGCCCTCCAATCTCACTATACGGAAGCTGGGTGGCAGCACGCACAATGTTGACATTCCAATCAGGATTCTCGACGTATCAAAGACAGGCATCGGTTTTGTCAGCTCCGAGGCTCTACAGATAGGAGAGGTTTACGAGTCTTTTATGCCTATCTGGACAAAGGAAGTGCTCCATGCGTTTCTTCAGATTGTGAGGATTGAACTTACCGGGGACGCTTACACCTACGGCGCACTGTTTATCGGGATGCCTGAGGTGGACCTTTCGAGGATCGAGGTATACCAGACTGTCAATGATGCGGAAAAACAATAAGGATATAATTAAAAAATGGCTTATAACGGTGCCGGCAGCAATAGCGCTGCTGGCGCTTTATGTGCTCATCTTTGGTTTTTCGGATCAGGACGCGGAGGAGTCAGGCTCGCTCAGTCTCCGCATTTCCGAGAACGCGGTAGAGTTTTACAGGGATTTGGCTCATAAGGACTGGACGCCGCAGTATATGGAGGACGCGGCCAGGAAAATGGAGCATCCCATCAGGAAGCTTGCCCATTTCAGCGAGTATACCTGTGTCGGCATATTGGTTTATCTGATATGGGCGCCCTGGATCAAAAGGGGGAAAAAGTTGTATCTGCTTGTTACCGTGTGGGTTTTTGTCTCCGGAGCTCTTGACGAGTTCCATCAGAGTTTTGTCCCGGGCAGATGGGGAAGCATATGGGACGCGCTGCTTGACACTTCGGGCGGTGTTTTCGGCATGCTTTTATGTGTCATAACCCTGAAAATCTTTAAAAAGCTTAAAGAAAGAAAACCGAAAAAGGGCTCAGTCTCTTAAGTGAACCTGATATCCTTCCCTGCTGAGAAGCTCAAGCCCTTTTTCCATTGAGTCCTCTCTGTAAAACTCCACTCTGAGGACGCCATCCTCGGATTCCCTGTTGTGGGAGATGGCGATATTTTTGATATTCAGGTCGTGCTGCGCCAGCAGGGCGACAATGTGGGCAAGTGCGCCTGCGCGGTCAGCTATATCAACGCTGATGCTGTATGAGCGCTTGATAGGGCCGCTGGAGGCGTTTGCAAATGAATCTCTGTATATGCGTGCGCTGTTAAAAAGGCGATACAGCTCATCCGCATCTTTTTTGTCTATGGCATCCTTAAATTCCGTCAGCGCGTTAATATATCGTGATAGGAGCGCAGAAATGTTTTCACCGTTAGTAAGACAGATCTGCTGCCACATTACGGAGGAAGATGAAGCGATCCTTGTTATATCCTTAAATCCGCCCGCTGCTACCATTCGCATAATGCCGTCGTCAGAATCGCTCTCCTCGATCAGATTCACGAGGGAAGCCGCGGCGACA
Source organism: uncultured Acetatifactor sp. (assembly GCA_947626405.1). Lineage (GTDB taxonomy): Bacteria > Bacillota > Clostridia > Lachnospirales > Lachnospiraceae > Acetatifactor. The sequence continues at coordinate 2,041 of CANQSE010000103.1, forward strand.
TGAGGAAGATGGCTGACGGCGGCGGTCACGTAATCGTGCATCGACGGCTTAAGAATCAGCGGGAGAGCGTTCATTTTCTCAACCAGGAGCCGGAGACGCTCCACCTTTTCCTGCGGGACAAGCGGAGTTGGAGTCAGAATGTAATAGGCGTTTTCCAACAGCGCAGCCCTGGAATTTACATAGCCTATGCGCTCGCTGCCGGCCATTGGATGTCCGCCGATAAAGCAGCTTTCAAGACCTGCAAGGGCAACCGCCTCGTGAATGCTTGTTTTTACGCTGCCAACATCCGTGAGTATGCACCCGGGCGACAAAAGCCCCTTTAAGGCTGTGAGATTTTCGTCATTTTTGCGCACGGGAGCGCAGAGGAAAATATAGTCGCAGGGCGAAAAGGAGCGGTTGATTCCGTCTGCGGCTTCGTCCGCTATCCCCTCACTGCAGGCAAGCTTTACGGCTTCTTTGTTTATATCATATGCCACGATCCTTATGTCAGGCGAACAGGCTTTAAGCGCCTTTGCGATCGAGCCGCCTATAAGGCCAAGGCCCACAAAACCGCAAGTCATTTCAGGCATTATGTTTTCCTCCGATTTCCAGGCTTTTTGTCGTTTTTATCCTATCACACTATATCACTTTAAAGCGCGAAAAACAAGAGGAAGTTGAGAAACTCCGCAACTTTGTGTTGCACATGAGTTTATTTGAGTGTATAATTTTGAAGCGGAAAAGTTAAAAAATTTATTTGTCTGTATATCGTGTGAGAAAAGAGTCAGACAGCGGAAAGGTATGGTTGCGGATATGAGTAAAAAACCGGTAGTTTTGATGATTCTGGACGGCTATGGCCTGAACGGGAAAACAGAGGGAAATGCAGTGGCGCAGGCAAAAACGCCCGTGATGGACAGGCTGATGAAGGAATATCCCTTTGTGAAGGGAAACGCAAGCGGCATGGCGGTCGGTCTGCCGGAAGGTCAGATGGGAAATTCAGAGGTGGGACACCTCAACATGGGCGCAGGGCGTATAGTTTATCAGGAGCTTACCAGGATCACAAAGGAAATCCAGGATGGGACATTTTTTGAGAATCCCGCGCTTCTTGATGCTGTGGAAAATTGTAAGAAAAACAACGGTTCCCTGCATCTTATGGGACTTTTGTCCGACGGAGGAGTCCATAGCCATATAACTCATCTGTACGGTCTTCTGGAGCTGGCAAAGAGAAACGGTCTGGACAAGGTTTATGTCCACTGCTTCCTGGACGGACGTGACACGCCCCCCACAAGCGGAAAGGATTTTGCTGCCGCGCTCATCGACGAGATGGAAAAGACAGGCGTGGGAAAGATTGCAACGGTAACAGGGCGTTATTATGCAATGGACAGAGACAATAACTACGACAGGGTGCAGATGGCCTACAACGCCCTGACAAAGGGAGAGGGGCTCACGGCGGAGTGTGCGCTCTGCGCGATCAGCCAGTCTTACGACAGGGGTGAGACGGACGAATTTGTAAAGCCCACAGTGATCGTGGAGAACGGAAAGCCCGTTGCCTGCGTGCAGGATGGTGATTCAATAGTATTTTTCAATTTCCGTCCCGACCGCGCAAGAGAAATTTCCAGAGCTTTCTGCGACGACGATTTTAAGGGCTTTGACAGAGGTCCCAGAAAGAAAATTACGTATGTGTGCTTCTCGGATTACGATCCGACCATATTGAATAAAGAAGTGGCGTTTAAAAAGGTTTCCGTTACCAATACCTTTGGCGAATGGCTGGCCGCAAACGGCATGAGACAGGCGCGCATTGCCGAAACGGAAAAATACGCGCACGTGACATTCTTCTTTAACGGCGGTGTGGAGGAGCCTAATGAGGGAGAGGAGCGTATCCTTGTAAATTCTCCAAAGTATGTGCCGACATACGATAAAAAGCCACGCATGAGCGCTTATACGGTGTGTGATAAGCTCAGCGAAGCTATTACCGCGAAGGATGAAAACGGAGAGCCTTATTATGACGTTATCATCTGCAACTTTGCAAATCCCGACATGGTGGGTCATACCGGAGTTTTAGAGGCGGCGGTGGAAGCCGTGGAGGTTATCGACAAGTGCGTGGGAGAGGTGGTTGAGTTTGTGCGTGAGACAGGCGGAGTTCTCTTTATCTGCGCGGATCACGGAAACGCTGAGCAGCTTGTGGATTATGAGACGGGAGAGCCCTTTACCGCTCATACAACCAATCCTGTGCCCTTTATTCTCGTAAACTACGACGAAGGCTACACTCTCAGAGAGGGCGGGTGCCTTGCGGATATCGTGCCGACGCTTATAGAGATAATGGGAATGGAACAGCCGTCTGAGATGACGGGTAAGTCGCTTTTAATCAAAAAGTAAAGACGCATGAGAAAGGGCTGTTGCACTGAGGAATGTAAACCGTTACATCCTTATTGCGACAGCCCTTTTTGTATGTCCGGCGCTCAGGGCGCGGGTTTTTACGCTTTGTATTCTTCGTTTACGGTGAAGCTTTTGCATGAAGCCGTGACTGTCACCGCGGCGTCCTGAGGAAGAACCGCCGCCAGCAGCCTGCCGTGATGCGTCCTGCAAACATTGTCCGTGTAGCGGTGAGGGTCGTTTTTCAGTCCGGAGCCGGTTCCGATGACCTTTCCTCCGACTGCGGTTACTGTAATTTCCTCGTCGCCGGTCCATGCGGGAGCGCCGTCTGCGTCGAGCAGCGTTATCTCGGCATAGAGCAGATCCTGCGTTTCGGTGAACTTAATCTCCATGGAGACCGGTTCTCCGGTGGTCGTAAGAGAGTCCTCTCCGGTGACTTTCCCGTCGATGTATGACTTTGCAGTCAGAGTGCCGGCGCGGTATACGGTTTCAAATTCCGCAACACCTTTTTCGTTGGGAGCTTTCCTTCCCAGAGACACGCCGTCCTGCCAGAGCTCACATTCGTCCGCGGTGGTGTAGAGATGTACGGTGGCCTTTTTGTTTTCCTTTCCGGGATAGGTCCAGGTCCTGTTTACACCGTAAAAGCCCCATGCGGAAAAGGTCCTTTTGCGGTCAAAGTAGTCGGGATCTTCCGTGAGGATGTGTACGGAGCCCTCCTTCCATGCGGCGTCGCGGTAGAAGGACTGTGGCTTTTTAAAGCCGCAGATATCGAAATCCCCGCAGTTTGAAATATATTCAGGATACTTTAAAAGTCCCCACTGGGGAGGGGTATCCTGGTCGTATATCACTCTGCCCAGACCGGTCTCTCCAAAGTAATCCCATCCTGTCCAGACAAACTCGCCTATGAGCTGCGTGTGTCTGTCCATCTCTTTCTTTACATATACGGCGTCCATGGGATAGGACTCTGTAATTGCGAAAAGGTGCTGTGGGAATCTGACCTTATCCTTTTCCACGCGGTGCGTGAGATAATTATAACCAAGCACATCCAGATTTCCGGCCTGCGGCGCGATCTTTTCGCACCAGAAATCCATCTGCTCGGCGGGATTTTCCCATGTTTCGTTATAGAGACGGTTGTATTCAAAATCGTCCCAGAAATGGCAGAAAGCGTGAGTGACGGGTCTTGTGGGATCATATTTCCGTATTGTGTCGGCGATCATCTTACCGGTGTCATATCCGCCGCCTAAGCCCGCTCTCTCATAGATTTCGTTTCCGGTGGACCACATTACAACGCTGGGATGGTTCCTTCCTCTGACTACCGTGGAGACGATGTCTTCCTCCGCGTTTTTTTCAAACCACAGGTGGTAGTCATATCCCATTTTCCCACGGGTCCAGCAGTCGAATACCTCGTCGATTACCAGCATGCCGGCGCGGTCACAGGCGTCGAGAAAGGCCTGTGAGGGAGGATTGTGGGAACAGCGTATGGCGTTAAAGCCGTTTGCCTTAAGTATTCTGACTCTCCTGGTTTCGCTTGAATAGAATGAGGCCGCCCCTACGATCCCGTTGTCGTGATGGACGCATGCGCCGTAAAGCTTTACGGGAACGCCGTTTAAGAGAAAGCCGCGCGAGGGGTCGCAGTCTACGGTGCGCACGCCGAAGTCCGCGCTGTCGCAGTCCTTTGAGCAGTCTGTGGCGAGGGTAACTTCACAGTGGTAGAGTATGGGGTTTTCCTGCGTCCAGACCGTAATTTTGTGCAACATGGCCGCGAAGGAAAAGCTGTTTTCTCCCGGAACAAGTTTTACGTGGCGCTCTAATGAAAAGCCCGCGTCTTCTGCGGTGAAGGTCAGAGTCGCCGTCTGGTCTGAGCGGGAGAATACGCGGATATCAATCCTTATTCCGGCGCTGTCCCCGTAGATCCGCTCCGTTCTCAAAAAGACCGAATCGGGAACGATATAGTCTTCCTCCGAAGTGAGAAGCTCAACCTGTCTGTAAATTCCGGCTCCGGTGTACCAGCGGGAGGCGGGCTGCATTGTGGCGTCCACGCGTACAAGCAAATCGTTATCCCCGTCTTTGAGTCTGTCACTGATATCGCACAGAAACGTAGTGTAGCCGTATGGGTGCATTTTGACAAGGGAACCGTTTACAAGTACCTCGGTCAGGCCCATTACTCCGTCAAATCTGAGCACATGGCGAGGAGCGGGGGTCTTTTTTAACGTCATGCGGTATTCGCCCTTACATGGCTGAAAAAACCCGTAGTCCGATCCTGTGGGAGAGTCCGGAGTGCGCTCGGTTGCGAGCATAAAATCGTGCGGGACAGTTACCTTCTCTGTTTGTCCCTGAGTGGTAAAGTCCCAGTTCTTAAGAATCTGATTTACATTCATGGCGGTTTTTCTCCTGTCTGTTTTTTAGGATAACTTTAATTGTACCAAGCGCGGGAAAAAAGGCAATGGAATATATTGTCTACGGGATGGAATAATTTGTCCCGACTTATTTTAAATCCTTTTAACCCCTTTTAACGTTTTCTTTTCTTATCTACTACAATATATTTATGGTTAATACCCCTTACAGCCAGTAAGGAATTTACCCATCTTGTTGCTGAAGCTGTTAG
>CANQSE010000104.1 GCA_947626405.1 uncultured Acetatifactor sp.
GGCTCATTTATCTGAGATATGAATTGAAAATTCCTTGAAAAATAAGGGAAAAACACTTGACTAAATAGGGAGGATTATGATTATATGAAATTTGAAGTTTTGAAAGAAAAAATGGATCGATGGCATTTTTTGCTGCTTGCCCTTATATTTGCGATTGCCCTGGTACTGCGCGTTGTGGGTGCAGGGTGGGGAATGCCAAACAATAATCTGCATCCGGACGAGGTGCTTATTTTTGAACCGGCGCATCAGTGCGCCCTGAACCATAACTTTGAAGTGCATGACTACTACAGACCAAATCACGTCTCTATAAAACTGAATACCATTTTGTATACTGTAATCCAGGAGGTGTATTTTGCGCCGCGTGGACAAGCCGACTTTGCGAGCAATTACAACGAAAACTTTTCGCTTTTTACAACGGCTTCCCGTGTCATGGCAGCCCTTTTTGGAGTCGGAGTCGTTGTCCTCGCCTACCTGATTGGGCGATTCTGGGGACGCGGCCAGGCATTGTTTGCCGCGTTGCTTTCAGCGGTGTTTCCTTCGTTTATCGAACACTCCCACTATATTACGCCTGACATATTACTGCTGTTTTTTATGATGGGCGTGCTTTGGATGGCGTTGCGCTATCAGAGGAAACCGTCCGTATCGCTGCTTTTTGGAATGTCTATGTTTACAGCGCTTGCCGTCTGTGAAAAATACCCGGGAATTTACTGCTGCGTGGTCATTGCCGCCGCCGTGATCATGACGCATATTAAAAAGCCGCTTAAGATTGTCACAACAGGGTGCCTGGCTGTTCTCTTTGTTGTGCTTGGTATCATGGCCGTATCTCCTGTATTGCTGATTGATTGGAGGACCGTGCTTGAGGTGATGGCGGGCCAGAACCATGCAAATCATCTGGGCGCTGACGGTCTTAATTTCTGGGAAACGATTATTTTTTATTTAAAGACGACAGGCGTTCATATGGGATTGATATTGACGGTGAGCGGTATCTACGGGATAGTGAGATCGCTTCGCAAAAACCTTAAGCAGACGATCCTGCTTTTGGTTTTCGGAGCATATATTGTGCCAATTTCCACATTGAGTATACACTGGGAGCGCTATACCCTGCCGATTTACATTACGGCGATTTTTTTCGGAGCTTTCGGCGTGTTTTATCTTTTTGAGGATCTGCAGAGATTTTTTAAGAATAAAACCGTGTTTTACCTGGCTGCGTGTATGATATTGGTTTTACTGCCGACGGGAAGTCTGGCGCTCGGGGCGGTTGCGGTTACCGGAAGCTTTCTGGCTCCTGACAGCCGCATTGTTCTGCAAAGCGTATTTGCGGAAATGGGCGTGGATCAGTATAATACTGCATATGACTGTAACACGCCTCTGGATCCCGGAGGATATTACGGAGCTTTTATGAATTTTGAAGAAGCGGATCCGGCCAGGTACAAATACGGAGGAAGGATAACCTTCGTTATGACGTCGTCCGCAGAGAGAGATCTTTATCTGGAATCGGATCCGGAGGTTTACGGGTGGATTGCAAACTTTTACAGGAAGCTGGACGAGAATTATCCACTTGTTTGTCTGTTCCCGGTAGAAAAACCCAGCAGTCATTTTATTGAACTGTCAAACATCTGGTACGCGGCGAGAAGCATTTACAGATATATGCGCGGAGCTTCCACAGGTTATGAGATCAGGCTTTATCAGATTTTGCCCTGATAAGGAAACGGTACAGGAGAGGTATATGAAAAAACGGCTTTCGCTCAGGATTATTCTGAGGCAGATGAGAATAAAGGGCTGGCTTAAAAATTTATTTGTTTTTTTTGCAATAATTTTTTCGCTGGAACTGTTCAATTGGACAAAGCTTATTCAGACTGTCATTCTTTCACTGTCGTTTTGCCTGGTATCGTCGGCGGTTTATATTTTCAATGACATCAATGACGCTGAAAACGACAGAAAGCATGCCGTGAAAAAGAACCGTCCGATAGCATCCGGACAAATTTCGATACCGTTTGCCTGTATATTGATGATATGCCTGATGGCGGCGGGATTAGGACTTGCGCTATGGGTTAATTTTCCTTCCTTTTTGATACTGCTCTCTTATGTTGTAATAAACATACTTTATTCAAAGTGGCTGAAAACGAAGGCCGTAATTGATTGCTTCTGCATTGCTGCCGGGTTCGTGCTGCGCGTGATGATTGGAGGGACAGTAGTCACTGACGGCGTTTCAAGCTGGATGTTTTTGACGGTGGTATCGTTGTCTCTGTTTATGGCGTTTGGGAAACGGCGAGGCGAGCTGTGCAGTTACGGGACAGGAGAGACGCGGGAGGTTCTGGCAATGCTTGATATGAATTTCCTGAACGGGATCATTTTCATGTGTGCAGGGCTGACGATGGCATTTTATTCTCTCTGGACCATATCACAGAGGCCGGTTTTGGTTTATACGGTGCCGGTAGTCCTGTTTATAGTGATAAGATATCTTATGCTGGTGTTTAACAACCATTCGGAATCGGATCCCACGACACTTATCCTGTCGGACAAAACGCTTATTGCATCGTGCGGTATCTGCGCTTTTATGATAGTCGTGCTTTTATATAAAACGCAGATATTCTGAGATATTTGCAGGTTTTGTTTGGGATAACGCTATTTTTGGCATACCGCCGGAAAACGCTTAAGACCATGCTTACAGACACGGCGGAGCAGAAAAGGGGTATTATGCTGAATACATTTACAAGGACGCAGCTTTTGTTGGGAAAAGAAGCGCTGGAAATTCTGGCGGCGTCCAGGGTGGCCGTTTTCGGGATAGGCGGAGTGGGAGGATATACAGTAGAAGCGCTGGCAAGGTGCGGCGTGGGGACAATAGATCTTGTGGACAACGATAAGGTATCTCTGACAAACCTGAACAGACAGATTATAGCCACGACAAAAACCGTCGGAAAATACAAGGTTGACGTGATGAAGGAGCGTATTCTGGAGATCAATCCGCAAGCCAGGGTAAACGTGCACAAGTGTTTTTTTCTGCCTGAGACAAAGAACGACTTTGACTTTGCATCCTATTCGTACGTCGTAGACGCAGTTGACACTGTGACGGCAAAGATTGAGATTGTGATATCTTCTCAGGAGGCGGGAGTACCCGTAATAAGCTGTATGGGGGCGGGAAACAAGCTTGACCCCTCCGGATTTATGGCGGCTGACATATACGATACATCGGTCTGCCCTCTGGCAAAGGTTATGCGCCGGGAATTAAAAAAGCGGGGCGTAAAAAGCTTAAAGGTCGTATATTCAAGGGAAAAACCCCTGCGGCCGATAACGGATGATACGGACGGGGCGTACTGCGCCGATTCTTGCGAAACAGACGATAAACCTACAGGGAAAAGGGAAGTACCCGGATCTGTTTCTTTTGTACCCGCGGCGGCGGGGCTTATTATGGCCGGAGAGGTCATACGGGATCTGACAGGGGATGCCGTGGACAGGTGCAGGAGACAGACAAAAAAGACGGAGTAAAACATCATTTTCCGGAGACTTATGACGACTGACCTGCCCAAAGAATACCTGGACAAAAGAAACAGGTTTGTATTACAATAGCAATAAGCAGGTCAAAAGAGGAAGGCGCAAAATAATGGAAAAACGGAAACGTAAAACAATAACCGGTATTATCGCCGGCGCGGCGGTACTGTTGTTGGCAGGTACGGTATATTTTTTCTACAGATATAAAAGAATCGGCGCGGATCAGGTTATATCCCTGAGAGAAGCGTATGTATTTGCGGCGGCAGTTATGCTGTGCGCTGTTTTGGCCGTGGTGGTTCTGCTTCTTATCGTCTGTCTGCAGGGAGGAATTACCCGTAAGGCAAGCAGCGATAAGCTGGAGGTCCAATACAGGGAGAAGCTGTTCAGTCTTCTCACTCAGAACACGGACCATATTTTTATACTGTTTTCTCCCGATACATTTGAAGCCGACTACATAAGCCCTAATATCGAGAGGGTTATAGGGATAAACCCTGATATGGCCAGAAAGGACATGAAGCAGATAATAGGCATGCTGCTCAACGACGGAAACACTTCGCCCGACGAGATAATGTCCTCCATTCCCCAGGGGGGCTTCTGGCAGGAGGAAAGGGAACTGCTTCACAGGGAGACGGGGCAGCGCCGCTGGTACAGGGAGATTCTCTACAGGATCAGGATGGAAGACACGCAGAAATGTATTATGATAATCTCTGACTGTATGAAAGAACATCAGATGAGTGAAACGCTCAAAAACGCGCTCAGTTCGGCCGAGGCCGCAAACAGGGCAAAGAGCAATTTCCTCTCAAATATGTCCCATGATATCCGGACGCCAATGAACGCCATTGTCGGGTTTACGATACTTTTAGGCAAGGATGCTGACAATCCGGAAAAGGTGAGGGAATATACGCAAAAAATTACGGCGTCAAGTCAGCATTTGCTGAGCCTTATCAACGATGTGCTCGATATGAGCAAGATAGAGAGCGGAAAGACAACCCTGAACGTTTCGGAGTTCAGTCTGCCGCTGCTTTTGGAAAAGATCAGCACGATTATTCTTCCCCAGGCCAGGGCCAGGGGGCAGAATTATGAGATGCTTGTCCACGATAAGATTCCCGAGACTCTCATGGGAGATGAACTCAGGCTCAACCAGATTTTTATAAATCTTCTGTCGAACGCGGTGAAATATACTCAGGAGGGCGGCAGCATATGGTTTCATATCCGCAGTCTCAAACAGCTTGTGGCAGGAAGCGTCAGACTGCAGTTTGAGGTTACGGACAACGGCTATGGGATGAGCGAGGAATTTATAGGCAAAATATTTGATCCGTTTGCAAGGGAAGCCAATTCCACCGTAAGCGGGATTCAGGGCACAGGCCTTGGCATGCCTATCACAAAAAACATTGTGGAGCTTATGGGCGGCACAATACAGGTAAAGAGCGAACAGGGAAAGGGCAGCACTTTCATCGTTGAGATGGAACTGGCCGTTCCTGAACAGGACAGGGACAGGGAATTTTGGAGCCATCACTCCATAACAAAGGCGCTTGTGGTGGATGACGAGGAGGACATCTGCCTGATGATCAGCAGGATCATGGAGGAAACCGGAATCGAGATACAATATGCCACCTCCGGATTTAAGGCGCTTGATATGGTAAAGGAAGCCAAGCGGAAGGAGCAGGAGTACAACGTTATCCTGCTGGATTGGAAGATGCCGGATATGGACGGCGTCGAGACGGCAAGACGGATAAGGGAGTGCGTGGGAGGAGAAGTGCCCATACTGATACTGACATCCTACGACTGGTCGGAGGTGGAGGACGAGGCCAGACGCGCCGGAATAAACGGATTCATGCCAAAGCCGTTCTTTTTGAGCACATTCAGGAATACAGTGAAAAATGTGCTTGAACGGGACAGGAACGTCGATTCGGAGGCGGAGGAGCGGAAGGACGTTTTGGACGGTATGCTGTTCCTTGTGGCGGAAGACAATGAGCTTAACGCGGAAATACTTGAAAAAATGCTCGAGATGTCCGGCGCAAGGTGTGAAATCGCATCCAACGGACAGGAGGCGGTGGACATGTTCCGCCAGTCCGCCGTAGGACATTATGACATGGTACTTATGGACATACAGATGCCTGTGATGAACGGATATGACGCGGCAAGGCTGATCAGAAGCTGCCGCCACACCCAGGCAGCTACAATTCCGGTGATTGCAATGACAGCAAACGCGTTTGCCGAGGACGTGCAGAAAGCTTTAAATTCGGGTATGAACGAGCACGTGTCAAAACCCGTTGACATGGAGGTACTGCGCAACGTAATAAAAAAATATAAGTCAAGAGACAAAAAATAAGCGTCGGGAGGAGCTGGAAAATGAACGGGCAGGTTTATTCTGTGGAGCGCTTTGCGGCAAAGGCCAGGGAGGCCGCCGCGGAAGGAATTGTAATGTTAAAAAACAGCGACCGTACACTGCCGCTTGAAAAGGGCAGCCGGATCGCACTGTTTGGCCGGAGCCAGTTCAATTATTACAAGAGCGGAACAGGCTCGGGCGGCATGGTAAACACAAAATACGTGGTCGGAATAGCAGACGCGCTTGAGCGTTCGGGGGAATATGAGATCAATCCGAACGTGAAGGAACGTTATCTTGAATGGCTTAAGGACAACCCCTTTGACATGGGAGTGGGCTGGGCGCAGGAGCCGTGGTTTCAGAAGGAAATGCCCGTATCAGACGAGATGGCGGAAAGCGCCGCGAAAGAATCTGACATAGCTGTCATTATTATAGGAAGGACGGCTGGGGAGGACAAGGACAATTCCGCAGAGGCAGGCAGTTATCTGCTGACTCAGACGGAAGAACAGATGCTTCAAAAGGTATGCGGAGCGTTTCGCAGGACGGTTGTGCTTTTGAATGTAGGCAATATCATCGACATGAGCTGGGTGGAAAGGTATAATCCGTCCGCGGTGCTTTATGTGTGGCAGGGAGGTCAGGAGGGCGGCAACGGCGTACTGGATGTCCTGAGCGGACGTGTGTCCCCGTCCGGCAGACTGACGGATACCATAGCCGGACACATTGAAGATTATCCGGCGGCAGGGCATTACGGTGATCCGAGCAGAAATATTTACGCGGAGGATATATATGTAGGATACCGCTATTTTTCAACCTTTGCGCCCGAAAAGGTGCTGTACCCCTTCGGATACGGACTGTCATACACCTCATTTGAAATGGAGACGGAGCTCACAGGGCTTCCGCCGGTTTTTTTCAAGGGAGTTATGCTTGAAAAGCACACGATAAAGTTCCGCGTCCGCGTGAAAAACGTGGGAGAGTACAGCGGAAAGGAAGCGGTGCAGGTATATTGCCAGCCTCCGCAGGGAATTTTGGGGAAACCAGCAAGGATTCTTTGCGGGTTTGCCAAGACGGAATGTCTTGAGCCCGGTCGGATGCAGGAAATAACGGTG
>CANQSE010000105.1 GCA_947626405.1 uncultured Acetatifactor sp.
TCTTCGGTAAAAATCAATAAACTTGTGGTGATTTTTTCAAGTTACTTCTTGACAAAGGTCATTACATATCAGAATTGTATTGTAGCAGTGTTAATTTACCTGTATACTAAAGAAAAATTTGGCGGACAGTGGATGGGGGTAGCCAAAAACAGAGGCTTGTGATATGCTTGACTAGGTGAATGTTCATATGGGAGATATTGTCATGTGCGGGATTGCCGGAATGGTTAGGAAACAACAGAGTGAGGATAAAATAAAGGATATTCTTGACCGAATGGTAGACGCAGCAATATGGCGCGGACCCGACGGCAAAGGAATATATATAACAGATAGTCAAAATTTTACAGTAGGTCTTGCGCACAGGAGGCTTTCCATACTTGACCTTTCGGATCGTGGAAATCAGCCGATGATTCTTGCGGATGGGCGATATGCTTTGACATATAATGGTGAAATATATAATTATAAAGAGATTAAAGAGGAATTGCTCCGAAAAGGACATACGTTTTTCTCGGATTGTGATACAGAAGTTGTTCTGCATGCATGTGCAGAGTTTGGAGTGGAGCATGCTGTCGCAAAGTTTAATGGAATGTGGTCATTTGCTTTTTACGACAGGGATGCTGGAACAATAACGTTGTCCAGAGATCGTCTGGGAGTGAAACCTCTTTACTATATGTCTACAAAAGACGGTTTTGCCTTTGCATCGGATCTGCGTTCTTTTTTTGAACTGCCGAATTTTGATACAGCGTTGAATAAGGCTGCATTGCATGGATATCTATGGAATATGTATATTCCGGCGCCATATTCTATTTTTGAGGGCGTATCAAAGCTGTCGCAGGGCAGTGTATTAGAATATAACATATACGAGCAAAGAGAAATGATTCGAAAATATTGGGATGTAGGTTCCGTTCATGTTGACTTTAAAGGTTCATACGAAGAATACGTACACACAATAGAAGAACTGCTTGCAGAATCTGTGGCAATTAGGTTGGTCGCAGATGTTCCTGTAGGTATGTTCTTAAGTGGGGGAATTGATAGTTCCGTGATTACGGCATTGGCTCAGAGACAGTCGGAAAAAGTATTGAATACTTATTCGATTGGTTTCTTTGACAAGGAGAATGACGATGCGAAAATTGCATCGGAGGTAGCCAAAATACTGGGAACAAATCACAAGGAGCTTTATTGTACGCAGAAGGATGCTCTTTCTCTTATCCAGAAAATACCCGAAGCCTATTCGGAACCGTTTGCGGATAATTCTCAAATACCGACAATGCTGTTAAGCCAAATGACACGAGAGCATGTGACGGTGGCTCTTTCCGGAGATGGCGGAGATGAATTCTTCATCGGGTATCCGTCATATGTGAGCAACAGAAAACAGTTATTGTTTAGAAAACTCACAGGGATTTCAGATCCTCTGTTCAGGCTTATATCTTCGAGGATTAATAGGTATGATCACAATAAGTGGGTGATAGATAAGTTTCTCAATGCGAAGGACATTACAAGTATAATTCATCTGAATTATATTACAGCTAATGATTTGATTAATTCGATATTTCCGATAAATTTGTCAAGCAGGGAAAATATGCGAATATACGGAGGAGATTATCATTTAATGAAAGGCGCTGATATCGTGCGATCTTCTGTTTCGCAAAGTATTCAATATGGGCTGACGGATGATATGTTGACTAAGGTAGACAGGGCGTCTATGTATTATTCTTTGGAGTGCAGATGTCCTATTTTGGATTATAGAGTGGCAGAGTGTGCGTTATCCGTCCCGACCAGCTATAATCTGCATGCAGGAATATTAAAAGCTCCCTTAAAGGATATTTTATATCAATACGTACCGCGCAAAGTGGTAGAAAGACCCAAATCGGGATTTGGCGTCCCTATTAATAAATGGCTTCATGGTGAATTAAAAGAAATAGTGAATGATAATCTGTCAGAGGAAAGAATCAAGCGACAGGGCATTTTTGATCCGGAAGGAATACAAAAATTTGCGGAAGAATTTAATAGGCAAAACAATCCCATATTGGATCGCATTGCTTATACAATGCTAATATTTCAACTGTGGTGGGAAACCTATTTGGATAACGGGAAGGCCGGAAAGAAAGTATTATGACAAAAAAAACAATAAATTTGGACAACAGGACAATCTTAATAACAGGCTTCGCGGGTTTCATAGGGGCGAACCTTACCCGCCGTCTATTGAGCGAATGTATCGGGACTACTATTGTGGGCATGGATAATATGAACGCTTATTATGACCGGCAGCTGAAAGAGCATCGTGTGAAGAAACTGTTGGACATGCAGCCTAAAGAGCAGTCGGCCTTTGTTCCTCTATGCGGCATGGATATCTCCGATAAAGCGGCTGTGGAGGAGGTCTTTCGCAAATATAGACCGTCTGTTGTTGTAAATCTTGCCGCGCAGGCGGGGGTGCGGTATTCCATCACTGATCCGGACGCCTATATCAATTCAAATCTTATCGGGTTTTACAATATTCTGGAGGCTTCCAGGCATTCTTATGAGAATGGAGATTCCGGTGTACAGCATCTGGTCTATGCTTCGTCTTCTTCCGTTTACGGGGGACAGACCAAGGTTCCGTTTAGTGAATCGGATTCTGTGGACCACCCTATAAGCTTGTATGCCGCTACCAAAAAAAGCAATGAATTGCTTGCTCATGCTTATGCCAAGCTCTATAATATTCCTTCGACCGGTCTGAGGTTTTTTACGGTTTATGGACCGGCAGGCAGGCCGGACATGGCGTATTTCGGTTTTACGGACAAACTGAGGGCAGGAGAGAAAATCAAGATTTTCAACTACGGAAATTGTCAGAGGGATTTTACGTATATCGATGATATAGTGGAAGGTATTATCAGGGTGATGCGGGGAGCGCCTGAGAAAGCAAACGGCTTGGACGGACTTCCGATACCGCCTTATGCCATCTATAATATCGGCAACAGTCACCCGGAAGACTTAATGGAATTTGTGAATATACTGGCAGAAGAATTGGTCAATGCCGGTGTCCTGCACAAAGGTTTTCATGTAGAAGATTACATTGAGAAAGTTCCCATGCAGCCGGGTGATGTGCCTGTTACTTATGCGGATATGAGTAAATTGGAAAGAGATTTTGGGTATAAGCCGAAGACTTCGCTGCGAGAAGGTCTGAGGCGGTTTGCCGAATGGTACAAAGCATACTATAGCTGCTGAGTGAAAGATTGGTATCAAGGGAGGAATCCGGAAATGACGCGCGGAGGCGGAAAGAAATATAGAATTGCAGTTGCGGGAACCGGTTATGTCGGGTTAAGCTTGGCTGTGCTGTTGGCGCAGAAGAATACCGTGACGGCTGTGGACATTGTCAGTGAGAAGGTTGAGAGCATCAATAAGAGGATTTCACCTTTTGCGGATGCATATATCGAGAAGTATTTTGCGGAAGCGGAACTGGATCTGAAAGCGACGGTTGACGGGGCCGGCGCCTATGGCACTGCGGATTATGTTGTCATTGCGACGCCTACCAATTATGATTCCAGGAAGAATTTCTTTGACTGTTCCGCGGTGGAAGCAGTCATCGAGGCGGTGATCGAGGCGGCGGCAGGGCGCAAAGAAAAACCTGTGATTGTGATCAAATCCACTGTGCCTGTGGGATATACCGAATCCGTGCAGCATAAGTACGGAACGGACAATATAATGTTCAGCCCGGAGTTCCTGCGGGAATCGAAGGCGCTATATGACAATCTGTATCCCAGCCGCATCATTGTGGGATGTGATGAGAACAATAGGAAGGCAGCAGCCGATTTTGCTGCTCTCCTGGCAGAAGGCGCGCTGAAAGAGGATATTCCGACGCTGCTCATGGGAACCGCGGAGGCGGAGAGTGTGAAGCTGTTTGCCAACACTTATCTTGCGCTTCGGGTATCTTATTTTAATGAACTGGATACTTATTGCGAGATGAAAGGATTGAACACGGCAGATATCATATCCGGAGTATGTCTGGATTCCAGGATAGGGGATTACTATAACAATCCGTCTTTCGGATACGGTGGATACTGTCTTCCGAAGGATTCCAAACAGCTGTTGGCTAATTATCAGGATGTGCCGGAAGAATTGATACGGGCCATAGTGGAAAGCAATCGGACCCGCAAAGACTTTATTGCCGATCGGGTGCTGGAAATGGCCGGATTATACGGAAACTCCGAAGAATATACGAGTCTGCGGGAGGAACAGACAAAGGATGTCGTAGTAGGTGTATACAGGCTTACTATGAAAAACAATTCTGATAACTTCCGTCAGTCTTCCATACAGGGCGTGATGAAGCGCATCAAGGCGAAAGGGGCGACGGTCATTGTGTATGAGCCGACGCTCGAGGACGGTTCTACTTTTTTCGGAAGTCGTGTCGTAAATGACCTGGATGAGTTTAAGAGACTCAGCAACAGCATCATTGCGAATAGATACGACAGTGTCTTGGACGATGTGCAGGCCAAAGTATACACCAGAGATGTTTTTAGGCGGGATTAATTATTTCCCTCGTCAAAAACTTCTTTAAAGCAAAAGTAGAATGCTACCGTCGAAATCAATCCGGCGCCCCAGGCAAATTCAAACATTCCAAAAACAGGCGGGAGCAGGAAAATAAGCAGACATGCGAGCTTTACGGCATCTTTTGACTGATATCCTGTGCTGAAGAGTCTTATGCCCCCCCAGAGGACAAATATTGTAAACAAGATCATTGCCGGATATCCGAAATTAATCCCGTAATCCAGATAGATATTATGTGTATCTTGGATCCAGTGAGTCGGCGTGAGCTGAAAGCCCTGTTCACTGTAGGGCATCCCTCTAAGGGAAAGGTGCTTGATGTACCAGTGATAAATGGTATATCTTACAAGGAGTGCATTTGATTCATCCGGCAGGGCGGGAATCTTGTCCGGATTCGTTTCCTGAGGTTGTATTTCCGGCGGCTTCGCGCTATCTGTATCGGCTGATTGATCTTCGGAAGCCGCGCTCTGCGGCTGCGGAGTTACCGCCAGTCGGCCGAAAGAGGCTTTCATCATTTGTGAAAAGGAAGTGGTGTGCTCGGGCGCCGTCCTGTCTTCCCAGGAATTTACAAGTTGGGCCGTATAAGGGTCATAATAATAAAAGACAATATGATTTGATAAGGTGGGAAGATACCTAGCGGCCGAATGTGTGATCGGCAGGCAGATTACAAACAAAAGTGTGAGCAATAACCCTGTCCGCAGGAATACTTTTTTGCCTTTGACCCGGCAATATGCAATCAGAAAGAATATTGTAATTACAAAAACGGCAAAAAATCCGGAACGGCACATTGTCATAAAAATAAAGGAATAGCAGGAGGCTGTCAAAAGGAACAGGAAAACTTTTGTGAGCTTGCTTTCGCCCTCTTTTGCACAAAACAGCAACCGGCCCAACATAGCAGCAAGACACATGCACAGAAACATACAGTTGTGATTGGGGTTGCAGAAATTACCATAATATCTGAGAGAAAAATACGGTCTGAACAAAAGAGCGAATCCTTGCATGGCAATATATCCGGCTATTATGCCATCCAACATTCCTTTTGTTGTGTTGATTCGTTGCCTTGAGGTCTGTTTGGTCAGGTACAAACATAAATACAGAACAAAATAACATTCCGGCCAGATATAATCACTCTTGGAGAAGATCATCCAAAGCATCATAGCTATCCATAGAAAGAATAGGGGAAGATAAAGTCTGGGACGATATTTTTCCACAAAAAAACTAATTGCGGTATGAATGATACAGATTCCCATCAGGATAATACCGATTGCTATGATAATTGTATCCCAATACAAAAAATCATATCTGGTTTTCAGCGCGGTCGGAACTACTGCAACGCTGCAGATAATGGCAATAATGCCATATATGATATAAGGGATCTTATACTTTACGAAATCTTGCCACTTATAGTGTGTCATCAAGATGCAGGCAATCAAAACGCCAAGAGAATCCCTTGAAAATTCCCGGAAAGCACCCCATACCACTGTCTGATTCCGCCATGTTGCGAGACAGGACGCGAAAAAACACGCAGCAGTCAGTATGACCTGAACTTTGTCTTTATTTGGCAATTTCAAATGTTGTATCCCTGCATTCATAGGCCGTTGTCTTTCCTTATGTTATATGTTATATCAAATGTAATCTTATGGCGAAAGTATAACACGATTTTCCGTGTTTGTCAGTATAAAAGTTGAAATGATATGGCTCATGTGCTATATTAATAAAAGCAAACTAAGCTTGCTATACTATAATCTACCGGATAAAATAACTGACGAGGTGACTATGTTTACAGGGAAGACACTACTGATTACCGGCGGCACTGGATCCTTTGGCAACGCCGTCTTAAACAGATTTCTTGCTACGGATATCGGTGAGATCCGTATTTTTTCCAGAGATGAACTGAAACAGGATGATATGCGTCATTTTTATCAGCGCAATTTCCCGGAACACAGCAATAAACTGAAATTTTACATCGGCGATGTCAGAGACCCTCAGAGCATTGCGAAAGCCATGCACGGTGTGGATTTCATTTTTCATGCGGCGGCTTTGAAGCAGGTGCCTTCCTGTGAGTTCTTTCCTATCGAGGCGGTGAAGACCAATGTGCTGGGAACGGAAAACGTGCTGCAGGCGGCGGTGGACGCAGGGGTGAAAAAAGTGATATGTCTGTCTACAGACAAAGCCGCTTATCCGGTGAACGCCATGGGAACCTCCAAGGCTATGATGGAGAAAGTGATCGTGGCAAAGTCCCGGACGATCCCCGCACAGCAAACCAGCATCTGCTGTACCAGGTATGGGAATGTTCTTTG
The DNA here is from genome assembly GCA_947626405.1 of uncultured Acetatifactor sp. Taxonomy (GTDB): domain Bacteria; phylum Bacillota; class Clostridia; order Lachnospirales; family Lachnospiraceae; genus Acetatifactor. Next base: position 6,819 of record CANQSE010000105.1, read on the forward strand.
TTCCAGAGGTTCTGTGGTGCCGCTGTTCATCAGCCAGATCAAGGAGGGCAAGCCTCTTACTATAACCGACCCCACTATGACCCGCTT
>CANQSE010000106.1 GCA_947626405.1 uncultured Acetatifactor sp.
TGCCGTGACCTGAGGCGCAATCCCCATCAGTCCGCCGCCGTATGTCCCCATCCCGATGACTCCCGGCAAAAGCGCATCCAGAGTGTCCGCCGACAATATCTCATCCATAGGAAGAAGCTCCCCTGCATCCGCCAGCATTTTCATATCGCTCTGGGAGACGCACAGGATATCCGGCCCGTTTCCCGCCGATATGTCCGACAGGATACGCTTACGCCACGCATCGTCATCTCCATCCGCGCTCTCCAGAGTGACCGTGTACTGCGGGTGCTTTCTGCAAAAGTCCACGACCGATGTATTCAGGAAATTTCCGTCGTTTTCACCGGTAAGAATACAGAGTCGCACCGGAGCGCCATTCTGCGGCTCCTGATCCGACAAAGTCAGAACATAATCTTCCTCATCCATGCAGATTCTCAGTTTAAGCTCCCCGTCCTTTGGAGTCATATAGGAATCCGCTATCAGCGCCTCAGACAGTCCAAACGCCGACATATCCGTAACCCTTTCACGCTGCCCTGTCACCACGTCCCACTGTATCAGGAATCCGTCTCCGTCCGCATAATAAAAATTTGCGCCGTCAATGACATAGCCCTTTAAAACAGAGGAATCGTCAAAAACAGCCGCCTGCGCCATGCCGTTTTCGTCCCTTCCCAAAAAGAGCACACGTCCGCTGCCCTCACTGTTTACAAGATACAAAACCCCTTCCCCGTCACAGTAAAGCTCCTGCGGATTTTCCTGAATTTCCTTAAAAATTCCCTGTTGCTTAAGCGCATCAGTCAGATCCGACCAGGATTTAACGCCGCCCGCTCTGTCCGTATAAACAAGCCCGGCGCCGTCCTGCGCCCCAGGAGCGCCGTCCTCATCTGTAAGCCCTGTGCATTTTACCAGAAATACAAATCCGTCTTCCGTCACATCAAAGCTTTCAACTGAACCCTCTCCACCAAAAATATCCCATGTCTTTGGATCCACATCCGCCACCGTCTCGGTATCATCGTTAAAATATTCCTCCACAAACTGGGTGACTTTGTCCGTCTCACTGTCGTAATAATACTGAAGGGTAAAAAAACCGGCCGCTGACGTACGCTGATCCTGCACAAAATGAAATGTATAGTTTTCCACTTCCCTGTGGGAAAGATCCCTGGAGTCCGTCACATACAGCTTTCCGCCGTCCTGTATCTGACCCACCTGAAAACCGCCGCTTAAATTTATATCGGACTGTGTCACGTCCCCGACTGAGGGACTCTCACCTCCGGAGCATCCCGTAAAAATACAGGGTATCAAAAGACAGAGCATAACGAAAGATACACATATTCTTTTTCTCATACTGAAATACCCCAATTCGGTCCCCTTTTCAGGGGGCCGAACTCCTTCTGTTTATTGACAATAATTTATCATTTCTGTGAGCGAACGTCAACAGGTTTTATCATATTTTTAATTAATTACACTTCACTTCATAAGCCTCATCTTTTTTGCGGCTTTCACGAGAAGATATCCCTTGGGCAAACCTCTAAGCTCCTGCTCCGTCACTCCCCTTAAGAGCAGCAGCGCAACAAAGTACACTATTGCCCCAATGAGAATTGCCACTATCACGGAGAGCTTGGGAGAGCCGCTAATCAGAAGCAGCCCCTCGTAAAACGCCCAGGCTGCCGCTCCCATTATGGCCGACGCAGCGGCCGGTATCACAAATGTACTCCTGATTTCCTGACGGTACCCCACCGTCTTTCTTACCGCCCGCTGATTCAAAAAACACATAAGCCCCGAATACAGCGTTCCGGCGATTGCAATGCTGTACAGATCAAGTCCGGTAAATGCCAAAAGACACACCGCGACAGCAGTCTGAGCCAAAAGTGAAATCCCCGCGTTTACTATCGGGACGTTAAGCCTTCCCAGGCCCTGCAAAATCTGGCTGTTCAAAGTCGAAAGCGCGTAAAAAACCACCGACAGGGAAAGCGATCTTAAAAGCGCCGCCGCAAGATCCTCAACCTCCCTTGTATTTGAAAACAAAAGAGCGGTGATCGGTCTTGCCAGCACAAACAGCCCTACGGCGCATGGTATCGACACAAGCATTGTCGTCTTCACCGCGACACCTATGGAATGTCTTGCCCCTGCCTCGTTGCGGGCCGCCATAAGCTGCGCCACGGACGGTATCATTGCCGCCGCCATGGCCGTCGCAAAGGCGATCGGAATATTTGAGATCGTCTGAGCCTGACCGGAAAATATTCCCCATCTCGAAGCCGTCTCAGGGATTCCGATATCTTTTATGGACGGAAGGAACCTCGTATAAAGTCCGGTGTTTACCGTACCGCTCAGATTGTATATCGCCGTGCTTATGATAAACGGCGTCACTACAGCGGTAATAGTCTTTATAATGCTTTTGCAGGATTCCACGTTGCGGTGCCTGTCCCGCAGGATCCTTCTCTTTATCAGGTCTCTGTTGAGGGCGTATATTCCAAGCATGAAAAGAAGCGCCGTCAGCACTCCCGCTCCCGTGCCGAGAGAGCTTCCGATCGCTCCGTAAGCGGCTCTTGCCGCCTGCCCCGGCTCGTCCGCGGGTACCTCCATGGTGCCCATGCCGCTCTTTATCAAAAGGTATGCGGCGCCCACGCTGACGGCGGCGTTTGCAATCTGCTCAAGTATCTGTGACACTGAGGTCTGCGCCATGCTCCGGTGGGCCTGGAAATATCCCCTCAGCACGCCAAGTATGCCGTAAATAAATATGGTCGGCGCAAAGGTCCTGAGAACGGGAACATATTCATCCTCCACAAAAAGACCCGCTCCGAAAAACAGAAAAAGGCTGGCGATGCCTCCCACCGCCAGCACATATGCCAGCGCACACATAAATATCCTGTGAGCGTTTCTGTATTCCTTAAGCGCAAGTCTCTGCGCAATGACCTTTGATATGGCGGAAGGGATGCTGTAGGAGGATACGAGCAGTATTATGGTGTAATAGGAGTACGCCACCTGGTAATATCCCATTCCGCGGTCCCCGATTACATCATGCAAAGGGCTCTTGTAAAGGAGCCCTATAATCCTGCTGACAATACCGGCCGCCGCCAGTATTCCTGCCTGCGCTATAAAATTGTTTTTTACACCGCTTTTTTCGCTGTTTACGCTGTTTTCCGCCATGCCATCAACCAATCAGCCAGTCGTACATTTCCTGATACTTTGCCGCAGACACGTGCCAGGAGAAATCCGCCGCCATGGCTCTGTCAACCAGCTTGTTCCACTCCCGCTTCTTATCATAATAAATATGCTCTGCATAGCGGATCGTATTCAGCATTTCGTGAGCATTATAATTGGTAAAGCTAAAGCCCGTTCCTCTGCTCTCATACTCGTTGTAGGGCTCAACCGTATCCTTCAGTCCCCCCGTCTCCCTGACAATCGGAATTGTCCCGTATCTTAAGGCCATGAGCTGGCTCAGTCCGCACGGCTCAAACAGCGACGGCATAAGGAAAGCGTCGCATGCCGCATAAATCTTATGCGACAGAGGGTCGGAGTAGTAAATGTTTGCCGCAACCTTGTCGTTATACTTCCAGTCAAAATGACGGAACATATTTTCATAACGCTCCTCGCCGGTTCCCAGCACAACGAGCTGGATCTCGTCCTGACAAAGCTCGTCCATGACGTACGCCACCAGATCCAGTCCCTTCTGGTCCGTAAGACGCGACACAAGGCCGATCATCATCCTCTTATCGTCCTGGTAAAGCCCGAGCTCCTGCTGCAGCTCCCTCTTATTCTTTACCTTCTCCCTGCGGAAATTCACCGCGTTATAGGGATGAGTAATGAATTTATCAGTGGCAGGATCAAACTCCGAGTAATCAATGCCGTTCACGATTCCCCTAAGGTCAGCGCTTCTTGCCCTGAGCAGACCGTCAAGCCCCTCGCCGTAAAACGGCGTCTTGATCTCCTCGGCATATGTATCGCTCACAGTGGTAACAGCGTCCGCATAGACAATTCCGCCCTTTAACAGATTGGCGTCCTTGTAAGCCTCCAGCTTGTCGGGTGTAAAGTAATATTCCGGAAGCCCCGTTATGCTCTGCACGGTCTTTGTATCCCATTTCCCCTGGAATTTCAGGTTGTGTATTGTGATTACGGACTTTATGCCCCTAAAAAAATCCCCGTCGTGAAAACGCTCTTTTAAATATACCGGTATGAGGCCGGTCTGCCAGTCATGACAGTGTATGACATCGGGGTGGAACCCTATAAGCGGGAGCGCGGACAGCACAGCCTTGCAGAAATACGCGTACCGCTCAATCTCCCATCTCGGATCGTCGCTGTATGGCTTCGGTCCGCTGAAATACGTTTCGTTGTCTATAAAATAGTAATGTATGCCTTCTTCCTCGGCCTCAAGTATACCCACATAGACATTCTTCCAGTTATAATCCATATAAAAATGGTTCACATAACGCAGTCTGTCCTTAAGCTCCTGCTTCATGCAGGCATACTTGGGTATTATAACCCTCACGTCAAAATATTTCTTGTCGATACACTTAGGCAGAGATCCGACCACATCGGCAAGACCTCCTGTCTTGATAAACGGTACTCCCTCAGATGCCGCAAATAAAATATTCTTCATGGTAAAACCCTCCACGGAAAATGTATTATGCCCTATACAGACATTATACCTCAAGTTGATTTCCGTGGAAAGTATTTTCTTGCGGATCTATCAGACCTTGTATGAAAGGCGGATCCTGTCGGCAATCAGCGCAATAAACTCCGAATTTGTCGGTTTTCCCTTCCCGGTGTCTATTGTGTAGCCGAAAAGCGCGTCCAGAGTTTCCATTCTCCCTCTGCTCCATGCAACCTCGATGGCGTGGCGGATAGCTCTCTCCACCCTGCTCGGAGTGGTCTGAAAACGCTTTGCAATGGTGGGATAAAGAATCTTTGTGATGGAGCTTATCATGGTGGGGTCCTCCACCGACATCATAATCGCCTCCCTCAGATACTGATATCCCTTGATGTGCGCAGGCACTCCTATCTCATGGATCATATTTGTCACATCCTGCTCCAGATCCCTTATCACAAGCTCCTGCTTTCGCAGCTCATGCGCGGGTTTGGATGCGTTTTCTCCCTTTCCTGAGGGAACGGTTATCATTATCTGAAATTCCTTATCCGTATTCATCAAATCTCCTAATATTTTGTAAATCTTTTCGTTGTCCTTTGCTGTAGAAATGTTCAGTTGTTCCATGAAACTACCTCCTGGCATAAATCGTTCTTTTTCGGTGGCAGGCTACGCGTCAATATGTACCATTTCGCTATTTGCCATCAAATTCAGTCACCTTTCCCATTATAAAAGATAAATATTTGAAAGGGCAACAATATCTCATCGCGTATTTCGTTTAATATTGCCAAAACGGGTTATGTTTCATCCTTATATCCGCATATTCTGCATAATTCTAGTAAAACTTACACGTAGAGCCGCTTGCGCGGCTCATGCTTAGTTTGTAATAAAGTTTGTTTCACAATTAAATTTCGTTTGCAGCAAAGCGCCCTTTGCAATAAAGTTCATTTCACAATGAAGCTCCGTTTACGGCAAAATTCCCTTTGCAATAAAGTTCATTTCACAATGAAGTTCCGTTTGCGGCAAAGTTCCGTTTACAAAATCGTCTCCGCAGCTTCTCTGAGCTCCGGTATCTTTCCCGGGGAAACGCTGAGCTCGTCGATGCCGATTTCAATAAATTTTTTGGTAAAACGCGTATCCGCGGCCATCTCCCCGCATATGCACACCTTGATGCCCGCCTTATGGGCGCTCTCCGCCGTCATTTCTATAAGCTTAAACACGGCTCTGCATCCCGTGTCGTTTAATTCATCCCCGATCTCACTCTGTCTGTCCGAGGCAAGCGTATACTGTGTCAGATCGTTTGTCCCGATGCTGAAAAAATCCGCCTCCCGCGCGAGTTCCATGCTCAAAAGCGCCGCTGCCGGAGTCTCAATCATAATTCCCGTCGGAATATTTTGGGCAAAAGGGATCCCGTCCCTCGCAAGCTCATGCTTTGTCTCGCGCTCCAGCGCACGCAGCCTGTGAATCTCCTCAACGGAGGTAATCATCGGGTACATAATCCGCAAACCGCCGTCAACCCCTGCGCGGTAGAGCGCCTTAAGCTGGGTTTTTAAGAGATCCGGCCTGGCGAGGGCCAGACGTATTCCCCTCAGGCCGAGAGCCGGATTTTCCTCCCTGGGGAGACCAAGCCATGGGACCTGCTTGTCGCCGCCAAGATCAAAGGTGCGGATCACGACATCCTGTCCCTCCATTTCCTTAAGGGCATTTCGATAAAAGATATACTGACTTTCCTCGTCGGGTGCGCATGCGCTTTCAAGATAAAAAACTTCGCTCCTTAAAAGCCCCACACCCTGGGCGCCGTTTGCGCGGGCAGCCCTCACGTCCTCAACGCTTCCCACGTTTGCACAGATCCGTACGGTTTTTGCGCCCGCCGGACTTTTCTGTCGTCCCTGGGGATTTCGCACCCTCTCCTTGTGTCTCTCCCATTCTTTCTTTTTTTCTTCCATCCGCTTAAGCGTCTCGCTGTCGGGATCGACATACATAAGCCCTTCCAGGCCGTCAAGGACTGCGGTTTTTCCGTCGGCTCCGGCATCCAGCCCGGATCCGAGGCCGACCATCGCGGGAATACCCTTGTTTCCGGCAAGTATGGCAGTATGGGAGTGAATGCTTCCCTTTTGCAGCGCGATTCCAAGAACCTCAGGGTACTTAAGCTGCGCCGCGTCGCTCGGCAGCAAATCCTCCGCCGCCAGTATAAAAGGCTTGTCAGGGATTTTCACTTTTTCCCCCGTGCCGGTGAGAATCTTTAATATCCTTCCGGCCACGTCCAGAATGT
>CANQSE010000107.1 GCA_947626405.1 uncultured Acetatifactor sp.
TCTCTGGCATAATTTGAAATCTCGTATCGCTTATATCCCGCCTGAGCGAGCAGCCGCTTAGTCTCATGATACATGGCGCGGTCGGTATCTTCGTCGGGCAGGCAAAGGCGGCCCTGACGCGCCATCTCATAAAACGGCGTCCCTTCCTCCAGTATCAGGCTGTACGCCGAGATATGCTCCGGCGCCGGATTAAGACCAATGACCGACCTCAGAGTTTTTTTATATCCCTCAAGACTCTGCCCCGGCAGAGCACTCATAATATCAACATTGACATTTTCAAAACCCGCAAGTCTCGCATTTTCATAGCAGTCCAGAAACTGCCGCCATGTGTGGATCCTTCCAAGCGCTCTCAGTTCACCGTCGTCCGCAGACTGCAGACCAATGCTTATCCTGTTAATCCCTGCCGCCCGCAGTCTCAAAAGCTTTTCCCTATCCGCCGTCCCCGGGTTGACTTCTATAGTCAATTCAGCGTCGTCAGAAAGCGTAAAGCCTTCCCTTACGACACCCATAAGCTCCTCTAGTTCGCAGATATCCGCAAGCGACGGCGTTCCGCCGCCTATAAAAACCGAGATGACGGTGTCGTCCCTGCACGCCTCTGCCCTGCTTTTGGCCTCTCTGATAAGCGCCTGCATGTACTGACTTTTTTCATCACTATTTCCCGGAAATGAAAGGAAGTCGCAGTAAAGGCATTTTCTTACGCAGAAAGGAATATGAAAATATAATTCCAGCTCTCTATTTTCCGTCATCCAGCTTCAACACGCTCATAAACGCTTTCTGAGGGATCTCCACGCTGCCTATCTGGCGCATGCGCTTCTTTCCCTCCTTTTGCTTCTCCAGCAGCTTCTTCTTTCTGGTTATGTCACCGCCATAGCACTTTGCAAGCACATCCTTGCGCATAGCCTTCACCGTCTCGCGCGCGATGATTTTTCCTCCGACCGCGGCCTGGATGGGAATCTCAAAAAGGTGCCTCGGGATCTCATCTTTGAGCTTTTCGCACATTTTCCGTCCTCTCTCATATGCCGAGTCAGCATGGACTATAAACGACAGGGCGTCCACTTCCTCCCTGTTTATGAGGATGTCAAGCTTCACAAGCTTCGACGGTTCATAGCCTTTTATGTCATAGTCAAACGATGCGTATCCCCTCGAGCGCGACTTCAGCGCGTCGAAGAAATCGTATATGATCTCGTTTAGAGGAAGTTCATATTTAAGCAGGGCCCTTGTGCCCTCAATATATTCCATGCCGAGGTAACGTCCCCTTCTTTCCTGGCACAGTTCCATGATGGAGCCTATATATTCGCTTGTAACCATTATCTCAGCGCTTACAATGGGCTCCTCCATATGCTCTATTGTGGAGGGGTCGGGCAGGTTGGAAGGATTTGTAAGCTCGATTACCTCCCCGTCCGTCTTAAACACCTTATATACAACGCCCGGCGCGGTAGTCACAAGATCAAGGTTGTATTCCCGCTCCAGACGCTCCTGGACGATCTCCAGGTGGAGCAGCCCGAGAAAGCCGCAGCGGAAACCGAAGCCCAGCGCAACCGACGTCTCAGGCTCATAGTTAAGAGCGGCATCGTTTAACTGAAGCTTTTCCAGCGCATCCCTCAGATCCGGATATTTTGCGCCGTCGGCAGGGTACATGCCGCAATAGACCATCGACTGCACCTTTTTATAGCCGGGAAGCGGCTGGGCGCACGGGTTGTCCGCATCCGTCACCGTATCACCAACGGCGGTGTCCTTTACGTTTTTTATTGACGCTGTAATGTATCCGACCATTCCCGCGGTAAGCTCCTCGCATGGAATGAAACGCCCCGCACCGAAATATCCCACCTCCACAACTTCTTCCTCCGCTTTGGTGGCCATCATTCGGATCCTTGTCCCTTTCTTCACCCTGCCTTCCATTATGCGGCAGAAAATAATAACCCCTTTATATGAATCGTATATACAGTCAAATATAAGCGCCTGAAGCGGATTATCGGGATCCCCCGAGGGAGCAGGAATCTTTTTTACAATCTGCTCGAGCACATCCTCGATTCCGATGCCGTTTTTTGCCGAGATTAAAGGCGCGTCCGAAGCTTCGATGCCGATCACGTCCTCTATCTCCTCTATGACGCGTTCAGGGTCCGCACTTGGCAGGTCAATCTTGTTTATAACGGGAAAAACATCAAGGTTGTGATCCAGGGCAAGGTATACGTTTGCGAGCGTCTGAGCCTCTATGCCCTGCGCCGCGTCCACCACCAGCACGGCGCCGTCGCATGCCGCCAGCGACCTGCTGACCTCATAATTAAAGTCAACATGACCGGGGGTGTCGATCAGGTTGAAAATATATTCGTTTCCGTCCTTGGCCTTATATACTGTCCGCACAGCCTGAGCCTTGATGGTTATTCCTCTCTCCCGTTCAAGCTCCATGTTGTCGAGCACCTGATCCTGCATCTCCCTGCTGGTCAAAAGTCCGGTCTTTTCTATGATGCGGTCTGCAAGCGTAGACTTGCCGTGATCGATATGCGCCACAATACAAAAATTGCGAATTTTGCTCCGATCTGTCTCAGCCATTTAAGCTTCCTCGTTTCTCCTCTGATTTTGCCGCCGCCTGATCTCTTGCGGGACCAGGGTAATTGTAACAGAATTTGCAGAAGTTGTCCAGCAAAGGAGAAACATACTGCCGACGTGGCAACTGTTCAGCCCCTCCGTCGTATTCAGCCCGGTACTGCCGATGTTCTCCCGGCAGACCGTGCGTGCACGTCGGCACCTGGCGAGGTATTTTCGAGCCTGGTGTCCGTTACGTGCTAAGCCCTGTCAATCTCTACTCCCCCGACAGCACAAGGTCGAGTATGTGCGCAAGGGGATCGCACGCGTTGAGCGCTTCCTCCAAAGTATTGTTCTGTGCCCCCAGCTCTATAAGCAGGCTTCTGGGTCTTAAGTGCATGTTATAGCGGTATCCTTTAAGATAAATCCTCCGCGTAAGGCCCGGATAATATTCAGCCGCCTTTAGCTGCATCTGAAATGAAAATGCGAGATTGGCTTCCAGATTTTCATTGTAGAGATAAGCTATTTCTCCCGTAGTCCTGGTGCGGCTCAGGCCGTTAAAAAACATAAATTTTGCCGTCGGCCTCCCGTCAATATCCGTCACAAGCCGCGTACCTTCCGGCACCTCGTCTCTGTGAAGATCAATTACAACCTGCACAGACGGGTTCTCCTCAAGAACGCGCTCAATACCCGGCAGAGCCTTTGCGTATGCGTCCCCTCTGCCGTCTATGTCATACTCCTCCGTGTGATGAATCACCTTATAACCGTATGTATCCTCCAATATTCTGGCAAGCCTTTCACCCGCCGCCTGTATGTTGGTGGAATCGTCTCCCTGTACGGAATCGGCAAAGCCTTCCTGGGAATGTGTGTGATAAATCAATATCTGCGGGCCCGATCCGCTTTTGTCTATTGTCAAATCCTCCGCGGCCATCCTGGCGGCATTAAGCTGTCCGCTGTCCGCCATGGTATTTGGATCAACCGTGTAAAATTCCTTAAGCAGATCCTCGTAGTCGCCAAACGCCCCCACATCGACCTGCGCCTGTTTTACATGCGGCACAAAATCCGTGACATATTTTTCCGATGCGGAATACGCCGCCTCATTCTCCCGTCTGAACAGATCAATAAGCCCGTCGTCCTGCGGCACGTTTCCTGAGTCCTGCTGCCCGTCCCCCGTACTGACGGTCCCATCCGGTGCCTCATCCGCAGGCTCTGCGCCATACTCTCCGATTAATCCCTCGTCCGCCTCTGCAAGAAGGATCTCCCTTACTTCCCCGCCGAAAGAGCCTCCCGCCATGTCCTTGGTAATATATCCGTAAAAAGGAAGGATACTGTCGATCTGCTTCTTAAGGATCCAGGAGGTCTCATCGTCTCCCTGAAGGGTATACGCCAGACCCGGCATATAGGTGTCGTACATCATTTTTTTGGCCGTGCCGGCCCACTCCTGTAAAAACGCCGTTCCCAGAGGCTCCTGAGCCGAAGCCAAGTCCCCTCCTGCCATTGTTCCATCCACGGTCATTCTCAGGATTAGCAGCAGAAATGCCGCTGCAGCCAGTCGTCCGGCAAAAACCGTGCCTTTTGTTTTCCTGCTTACGGCAAACACTTCCCTTCCCGTATGTCGGTTACAGACTCCTTTTATTATATGACCGGCACTGTCAGTCCATGCGCATTTCCAGAGCCATGTTAATCCCCTCGGAAACTGTGTAGCTTACGCGTTTTATCACGGCGTCTATGTCTTTTCCGGTCATATACATATTGTTAAGCTCCGGAAAATTCAACTGCTGCTTCCCCACCAGCTTCACCGCGTCCACTTCCTTTTCCTCCTCCAGCAGCTTTTCCAGCGCATCCGCCACAATTGTTGCGGCGTCAACCACCGTGGGGACCCCTATGGCGATCACAGGTACTCCGAGACTTTCCCTGGTAAGCGCATTTCTGTGGTTGCCCACGCCCGAGCCCGGCTGTATACCTGTGTTTGTTATCTGGATTGTGCGGTTTAAACGCTTTGTGCTCCTGGCCGCCAGAGCATCTATGACGATCAGGACATCCGGAGCCGTCTCGGACACCACGCCCTTTACGATCTCCGCAGTCTCCATGCCGGTCTTTGCCATAACGCCAGGCTCCAGCGCACTCACAAGGTTTATCTTGTCACAGTTGTAAGCCGCTTTTCCGTATTCCTTTACAATGTGACGGGTGATGCAGAGATTGTCCACCGCCTGCGGGCCAAGTGAATCCGCCGTCACCTCGCGGTTTCCAAGCCCAACCACCATGACAGACTGTTCCTCTCCTGCCCCGGGCAGCAGTCCCGTGAGCTCCTCCGCAAGGCATTTTGAAATTTCCCTGTGGTAGTCGTCGTCCGGCTCTACCATTGCGGGAGCTTCCATTGTAACGTAAATGCCCACGGGCTTTCCCATTGCCTTTGCGGCGTTTTTCGTGTCGATCATCACCTTTGTGACTCTCACATCGTCCTTTTCCCTGTAGTATTCCTCTACCCGTACTCCCCTCAGCTCGCTTTCAGCCTCGTTTATGCTCTCTCTGGCTTCAAGCGCAAGGTCCGTCCGCACCTGAAAATTTCCCATGGTTCCTCGCCTTTCCCCGCAGGGTCACATTATTTTTCTGCAATAACAGTTTTCTCAAAAAAATGACGGATTATGTATTGACAAACCCCGAAATATTTAATACACTACAATAGTATGTTTGCCTTAGTTCTCCGTGTCTGGCTGAGGTAAAAAGTGTAAAAAATCAGATTATATAAGATGGAGGTGTACGACTTGGCTAACATTAAATCCGCAAAGAAGCGAATCCTGGTAAACCGCACGAAGGCCGAAAGGAACAAGGCGATCAGGTCCGGCGTGAAAACGGCTATAAAGAAGGTGTTTGCCGCTGTGGAATCCGGCGACAAGGCTGCGGCCGCGGCTCAGCTTGCCAGTGCCACAAAGACTATTGAGATGGCATGCAGCAAGGGCGTTTATCACAAGAACAATGCCGCACGTAAGGTTTCCCGTATAAGCAAAGCTGTAAATAATATGGCCTGAATCCAGGCATAAAAAAAGAATAAGAGCGCCTGTCCCGTCATACAGGCGCTCTTTTTTGCGTCTATTTTTCCCTTGAGCCTGATGGCTTTAAATAACGCTCCAAAAGCCTGCACAGACGGCAGAGCGTAAACAAAACGGCGCATACCAGAAGCGGGACATATCTCTGCGCAATGCCTCCCACCAGAAACAGCGGCGCCGGCATTACTGAAATGACCGCTTCAAGCGCTTCCGGCGGACGCGTCCGCTTTTTGCCCCCTTTTTTCTCAGCAGATTTTCCAACGGCGGTTATTATAAAAAATACGATCCACAGAATCCAGTTTATCAGAATGATCGCCGCGCTCCCCACTATCCACCAGAGAAATTCTTCCAGACTGTAAAAACCCCATTTTCTGCGTGAAAACCATAAAACCATAAGGACAAGCGAGCAGGCTTCACTCAGCCTGTCGGCTCCCGCAAGCAGCTTTCTATCGTTTTTTGCACGTCCGGACGGTCTGATAAACAGATAAACCACGTTCGGAATAAAAAACAGAGCTATATATATGGCGCCAAACAGGCTCCCTAAAGTTATTATCTTCATTTTCCGCTCCACCCTGAAACACAAAAGGGACTCCGATACCCTTTACGGCTGCATCCTCGGAGTCCCTCTCAGGAGTTTTTTATTTGTAATTTACGATCTTGCCAAAGTCAGGCTTTAACGAAGCTCCTCCTACCAGGCCGCCGTCGATATCGGGCTGTGCGAACAGCTCCGGAGCGCTTGACGCCGACACGCTGCCGCCGTACTGAATACGGATCTCGGACGCGGTTGAGTCGTTATAAATCTCAGCGATACAGTCGCGGATAGCCTTGCAGACCTCCTGTGCCTGCTCCGTGGTTGCAACCTTGCCGGTGCCGATTGCCCAGATAGGCTCGTAGGCAATTACGGCTTTTGCCGCCTGCTCGGCAGTTACATTAAGAAACGCAACCTTGATCTGCTGGCGTATAAAATCGATTGTCACGCCCTGCTCTCTCTGGGTCAGCGTCTCGCCGCAGCAGATAATCGGGGTCAGGCCGTGCTCAAACGCCTTAAGAACCTTCTTGTTGACCGTCTCGTTTGTCTCCGCAAAATACTCTCTGCGCTCGGAATGACCGATGATAACATATTTCACTCCGGCGTCGGTGAGCATATCGGGAGAGATCTCTCCGGTGAAAGCTCCCTTCTCCTCAAAGTACATGTTTTCCGCACCGATCCAGATATTTGTTCCCTTCGCAGCCT
>CANQSE010000108.1 GCA_947626405.1 uncultured Acetatifactor sp.
TTGTTGCTTGCTTATTTGTATTATATATCGGACGCTTTTTCAATTACTTTAGTCTTTTTTACAAAAAAATAAAAATATGATAAGATAAAAAAGTGCATAACTAATATAATCTATTTATAGGGGGGGAAATATAGTGAATAACCAAAAGCTGCGTACTGTGATTGGTGAGATATTAATGACAAATCCCAAAAACATCACCTATATTAAACCATTAAAAAGGGGAATGACCAATCAATCCTTTTTATTTCAATATAAAGGACAGCGCTATATCTTACGCATTCCAGGCAAGGGGACAGAGCAGATGATTAACAGGATAAATGAGGCTGCTGTGTACCGACTTTTAAAAAATACAGGTATCTGTGACGAAGTCCTCTGCTTTCATCCTGAAACCGGCTACAAAATTACAAAATATTTTGAGAATGCCAGAGTATGTAACCCCTCCAATCCCGAAGACGTTGCTAAGTGTATGGACCGTCTGCGTCAATTCCACCAAATGTCTCTTCAGGTGAAACACCGCTTTGATCTTTGGCAGCAAATAGATTTTTATGAATCGCTGAAAATGGGCGTTTCTTCTCTGTACCCTGACTATTTTGAGACAAAACAAAAAATATACTCTCTCCGTCCCCTGGTGGAATCCTTTGATTCTCCTGAAATTTTAACTCACATGGACGCAATTTATGATAATTTCCTGTTTGTACCGGAAAAAGGCCACGAAAAAATCTATCTGATTGACTGGGAATACGCCGGAATGCAGGATTCTCATGTTGATATTGCCATGTTTGGCATTTATGCTCTTTATGACCAATGCCAGATGGAACTGTTAATCCAGGAATACTTCCAAGGCTGTTGCAGCAGTCAAAACAAAATTAAGATTTACTGCTACGTGGCCATTTGCGGTTTGCTGTGGAGTAACTGGTGCGAATACAAAAAATATTCAGGCGCCCAGTTGGAAGATGAAACGTACGCTCTCCGCCAGTATCAGTACGCTCAGGAATATTACCGCATTGTATGCGACGAATTGGGGGGAGGCGAGAAAAAAATGGGGTATCTGGTAGAAAATGCCGTAATTCTGGCTGCCGGCACATCCAGCCGTTTTGCCCCCTTATCCTATGAAAGGCCAAAGGCTCTCGTGAGGGTACAGGGAGAAATCTTGATAGAAAGGCAGATACGTCAGCTGCAAGAAAGGAATATTTCAGATATTACTATTGTAACAGGATACAAAAGTGATCAGTTTAAATATTTGAGTAACATAAACGGCATTACGATAGTTGAAAATAAGGATTACCTTATAAGAAATAATCATTCCTCTATTTATGCAGTGAAAAACCGCCTTGGGAATACTTATGTCTGTTCAGCGGACAACTACTTTTCTATCAATCCATTTAACGCAGAAGAGGCGGAAGCTTATTACGCCGCAGTGTTTTCCCCTGGCCCAACCACAGAATGGTGTCTCCAAACCGACAAAGATGACTGGATTACAAATATAACGATTGGCGGTACGGGAAAATGGTATATGATGGGACATACATTCTGGAGCCGGGAATTTTCCGAAAATTTTATACATATTCTGGAATCTGTCTACAAAAAAGAATGTACAAAGCCCAAACTTTGGGAAGATATTTACAAAGAACATATCACATCTCTTAAAATGAAAATACGCCGGTATCAGACAGGACAAATCCATGAATTTGATACTCTGGACGATTTAAGAGTATTCGATGCTAAATATTTAACAGATTCCGGTTCCGCAATCATGAAGCTGCTCTCCCAAAAGCTGAACTGCTCCGAGTCTGAACTGAGAGAAATAAAACCACTGAAAGCAAAGGGAGCAGTCATCGGCATACAATTTTTGTGTCATAACAAAATTTATCAATTCAATTATGAGCGCCAGCACCTTTACTGCGTCCAAAAATAAACCGGTGGAATAAACCACCGGCTTACTTTTTATTCTTTATTTTTCTGAATTTCCTCAACCGCCTTGCAAAGCTGCTCCAGAAAAGGTATCACTCCGCTTTCAAAGCAATCGGCAATCTTCCCATCCTCCTTTTCCTTTAAAGCGACACTAAGCTCCGATATGCTTTCATTGACCTGTTCCTTCCGAATCTGCGTCTTTGCTTCCGCCAGCACATCTGAGGTGCGGTTATAGATTTCAATCACCCAGTTTAAGCCGTCCACGCATTGCTTCTGCAGGGTTTCTATCTCCGCATCCTTACGGTTCTTGCGAAGCGCTTCCGCCACTGTCTGCATTCCCTTTTTCAACCTTTCCGAATAATCTCTGGCGGCCTCCAAAGCTTCCAATTTTTCTGCTCTCATCGTGTCCATTGGTAATTCCTCCTTGCCCTATTTTATTGATGATCCGCCGAGTATTGATACCCACATCCCGCCTGAAAGGCCAGAATCATCAATTCTATACTTTTAGCAGAATAGTCTCTGTATTGAAAATAGTACATCATTGTGGCAATAAAATCATCTACCTGTTTTTTCTTATTCTCCAGAATCGCAACATTTTCAGTTTCTGAAAACAGATAACTTCTGATAAAATAACTCACAAATTCTTCATTAACAAATACCACGTCACCGGCATTTTCAGGGGTAACTATCTGCAATACCTTATGCCTCAACAGCCAGAAACTAATATAGGCGTAAATTTTTGAAGCATGCACCAGCTCTATTTCCTGGAATTCCTTCAACCTGTCTATATCCACAAAATAGTCCACTATCACATGTTTCAAAATATCCTGAGAAACAATCACCTTACCCTGATATTCTTTAATTTTCAAGTATTCCGTCAACAAGTTATTGAGCCAATCATATCTGGAACTTATTTTTTCTTTTCCGAACTTTTTTACCAGATACACATAATTGCCTGATTGATTCCACTGAGTGTCATTACCCACGATATTCCCCCCTTTCAATTCTCCTATCCATAAGGAAACATCCGCAAGAGCTCAAATATTTCACAAAATAATAACTATACAGTTCTTCTAACCCACCAGTAAAATCCGGACCATGGTTGGGACGATAATTTTTTTTAAATTTCCCGCTTAACAATTCTTCCACCAAAATTTTACCTTTCGTCATATCATTTTCCACCTTTACTCAAATGTTTCTATAATCGTCATTTTATTTTTAAAATTTCTCAAATCATTTTCTACTGCGTTCATACGGTCAAGCATTTTATTTAATTTATTAATTTCATCAGCAGACGTTTTCCATCCCTTTTCCTGATTATCCAATATTGCTTCCGAATCATATATATCTTTCATCCATTCCCCTATATCATTTGACAAATTGGTAAGCTTGGCTAAAATTCCAGACAGTTGTTCCAATGCCGTATGGCTCCTGTTAGCATCTTCTTTATATACATAGCTATGATCGCAATCACTCCACGCTTCATCATAAATAGTTCTTACCTGAATTTCAATATACACCCCATGGAAACTCACAGTATAGTGTACGCTTCTGTAATTCTTTTTATGTTGTTTAACAATCAACCCTGCGGCAATATATTCTTGGGTATCATCCCCCTCTGCATAATACACTTTAGGCAATTCTGCCTGAATGTTTCTCCCCTGCTGATGTGGAAGCAAAACATTTTCTTTGTATACACTACCACAGTCAATGGGAAACTCGGATATAATAGACTTGTGTAAATCCAACCAATGACCTCGGTAATTAATAATCAGCCTTAGACCAACTAAATCCGTAATAATATCACGATAATTTTCCACACTGATATTTGCATATTTACTATAATCATTTCCCAGCCATTCATATCGTTTACGAATAACTTTTTCAATCAAGCTTTCCTGCGTCTTGATCCTGCTGGTATGTAGATGCACTCCGCCAAATGACTCTATCGTATTCCAGATTTCCTTTTTTACAGCTTCGCATTCACATTTCCATACCTTATAATCTTCATATATGTAATGACATATTTTTTCAATATTATCAGGATGACCCTTTAGAGCATCTACCTGATTCATTTCTAATACCTTTTGAGTTAACTTATGTTCCCTTATAAGCGAGTTCCAAAATTCTTCCCACTCCATGCCATTCCCCTTTGTACGAAAATAAGATGTTATAATTATACCAAATAAGTCGATAAATTCAAGTCTTTTCTCTCATGGGGAATTTTGAAAAACAATAGCCGGCCTGCGAACATTCTGTCCACAGACCGGCTAATTTCATTATTTCTTCTGATCCATATACTGAGACGACATCACGTTGCTGTTGCTCATATTTTTATAATAGTTGTAAGCTGCCTTGGAGGTCTGTCTGCCCTGCTTCAGCTGAGCTTTCTCTCCGGCAAAATACCGCTCCACCAGCTTTTTGTTTCTGGCCTCCTGCGCCTGGATCGACACGCCCTTTTCCGTTACCTGGGAAATCAGCTCCTGCAGCTTTTTGATCTGCGCCTTGTAGGCATCCTTCCCCGCAAGAAGTTGCTCCCGAATCCGCTCATACAGAGTCTCAAAGCCCTGATCCAGCCCGGAAAGCTTATCAATCAGCTCATCCTTGCGGGCCATATTATCATCCAGCTCTTCCAGAGAAACCTCCGGTTTCTTAAGCAAAGCCTCCTGCTCCTGATTGTACCTGGAAATCTCCTCCAACACGCCGAGCTTCTCCCGAAGGCTGTCCTCCAGAATATTCAGGTAATTTTCCATCAAATCGCTCCTTTTTCCTTATTAATGCGCATTACCTCTTTCCAGGTATCACGAATTGCCCTAAGGTGCGTGTTTATTTCCTCCAGAATCTCCTGATCCTTCTTCAAATTGCCCTCTATCAGCCTGTCGCCCAGATACACGTACATCCTCTCAAAATCCTGCGCCACCGGATATTTCATATCCAATGTCTTGCGGAGATAATCAATGATATTCTCCACCTTCACGATATTCATATGCGCCTTTTGGATGTCCTTGCGAGCCACTGCGTCAATGGCAATATTGCAGAACTTGATGGCTCCCTCATACAGCATTAGGGTAAGCTCCGCCGGTGATGCGGTGAGTATCTTACTTCTGTTATATTCTTCATAAGCTTTCGGCAGCGCCATGTATCTATCAGCCTCCTAATAAACTGGTCACTGCGCTGGCATTGGACTGCATCTTTGCCAGAGCCGTTTCCATCTTGCTGAATTTAGCATACCACTTATCCTCATAATCTGCAAGCTTTTGTTCCAATTCAGCAATTTTGACCGTATAATCGTCATAGTCTTCCTTCATCTTCTTGTCATCATAAAAGCTGCCATAGCTGCGGTAGCCATCCCTGGACTTGGACAGCTCATCCATCTTGCTATACAGGTTTTTAGCCAGCTGGGAGAAGAAGGAAATCACAGTGTCCGGGTCATTGGAAATCATGCTCTTTAACTTATCGGCATTGCCAGAGGTGTTCTCATCATCCGGGTCGCCGTCGATGTGGTAAGCATGCTTCTCATTGTCAGCGGAGTTAAAATAGCCAAGAACATCAATACCGAAATCATACAGGTGCATGGTCTTTCCGTTGACTTTAATGCCGCCTGCCATAATATCCTGAAGGGCTGAATTGACAGTGGAAAGATTATCGTCCCGGCGAAGCAGGGAATCCTTAATTTTGGTCTCATACTTCTCAATCTCGCTCTCGGAAAGGGCTTCCTTTTCTTCATCCGTAAGGGGCTCGTATCCCTTGGCGGAATCCGCATTGTACAGCTTATCCATCTCGTTGACAATGGCATTGTACTCCTTGATGAAGTTCTTAATCATGTCATAAATGCCGTCGGTATCGTCATCCGTGGTTACGGTAATGGTCTCGCCCGGAGCCGTCTCCCTCTGTACGGTAATGGTCAGGCCGTTAATCTCAAAGGTATTATCCGTATCGGTAAACTCCGCACCGTTTAAGGTAATGATGGAATCCTGACCGTTGATCTTGGTAGCGCCGGAGGACTTCACCAAACCGGGACTGCCAACTACCTGGCTCGCATATTCAGCCTTCTGATAATAACTGTTCTCTATCTCCGACTGCAAATCCTGTGTTGCCACTGCGCTGTAGGTTGTATTTCCTTCTGCGTCTGTACCGGTCGTTACTGTGATATTTTTCTCAATGTCAGTAATCTTGGTATTGTAGGAAGTCAGATTCTCCTGCTGGGTCTTTAAGTTTTCCGCATCAGCCTTGGATGCCTTGAGCTCGTTGGCCGTCTCATTCAGCTTCTTAAGCTCTTCCTCCTTGGCTGCCCTTTCTTCTTCCGAAAGAGAACCCTTCAGCTCTTCCTCCAGCTTTTCCCTGCTCTCGGCATTTGAGGCAATATCCTTCTCATACTCTTCCACCGACTTAAGGTTCTTGTTCTTCAGTTCATCGACTGTTTTCTGAGCCGCCTCAGCGGAGGATTTCAGGCTCTTATACTGGTCAAGGTAGGAATTTACCCTGGACTGCACATCAGTGTCGATCAGGCCCTTCATATTGGCCAGAGTGTTGTCTTTGTCCCCTGACACATAGTAAGCGGCATACTTCTGGTATTCCGCCCAGGTTGCCGCATCCTGGGTCAAATCCGTCTGGATTCCCAGCGCCGAAAGCGCCGCCGCACCGTTATTATCAGAAGCCACAATGCTGAAATCATTGGCTGCACCGGATTCTTTTGCGCTGATAAACAGCCTTCCGTTCTTAGCGTCAAAGCTAGCGTTTAAGCCCGCATCCTTGAGCTGATTCAAAACATCAGAAATAGTGGTATCTTCCGTCACCTTAATATCCACCGACTTGCTGCCTGTCTTTACCGCA